>JBBSOP010000373.1:0-5352 GCA_038259655.1 Chroococcales cyanobacterium | reverse complement strand
ACTGAAATTTAAACCTGATGACCACGAAGCTTGGTACAATCGGGGCTATGCCCTACGCCAATTAGGACGCAATGAAGAAGCGATATCTTCCTACGACCAAGCACTGAAATTTAAACCTGATGACCACGAAGCTTGGAACAATCGCGGCAATGCCCTAGGCAATTTAGGACGCAATGAAGAAGCGATATCTTCCTACGACCAAGCACTGAAATTTAAACCTGATGACCACCAAGCTTGGTACAACAAAGCTTGCGGTTATGCCCTTCAAGATAAGACTAAGCAAGCACTAGAAAACCTACGACAAGCAATTAATCTGAATCCTGACGAATGTTGCGAAATGGCAAAAACTGACTCAGACTTTGATAGTATTCGGGAAGATGAGCGCTTTCAAGCATTGATTAAATAATCGCTATCAAGGCTAAATTAATATGACTATTACTGTAGCGATCGCCTGATCATTTACACTTAAAATACTAACTGAAACTATAAGCGATCGCCGTTTGAAAGTATAATTACAAATAATCATTTACAAAGTCAACTCACCCACATTATGTCACAACTTAAAATTGACTACCCAGAAACTTTACCGGATGCCTTACAACAAACGCGAGAACAATTTGAACAAGAAGCAAAAATGGCAATGGCGGTAAAATTATTTGAAATGAAACGTATTTCTTCTGGTTTAGCTGCAAAGTTAGCAGGTGTAGAGAGGGTAACTTTTTTACTTAATTTACACCGTTATGATGTGGCAATGATTGATTTAACAGAAGAAGAAGTTATATCTGATTTAGAGAATGCCTGATACAAATCTAATCGTTATCAATACAGCACCACTTATTTCTATAATAGCGGCAGTAGGAGATTTAAGAATACTGCAATCTTTGTATACTCAGGTTTTGGTTCCCTTTGAAGTTTGTCAAGAAATACTTGCTGGAGGTGCAAGCGGATTTGCGGTAAGTGAATTTGAGGATGCAGATTGGCTACAAAAATCGCAAAGACCCTTAAATAATATTTCTCCATTCTTACTTAATTCTTTAGATTTAGGAGAAGCTTCTGTCATCCAGCTTGCGCTCAATGAACATATACAGACTGTTTGCATTGATGAATCTGCTGGTAGACGAGTTGCTAGGTTAAGCGGTCTTTCTATTACAGGTACTATCGGTATTTTGTTGCGTATACATCAAGAAGGATACCCGATTGATATAAAACAAGCAATTGACAGAATGATTGTTCGTGGAATTAGGCTAAGTGAAACTATTATCAATTTTGCACTTCAACAAACTGGTGAAATAGATCCTTAAATTTTGTTCTGAGGCGGCGCGTATTGTTACTATTGCTTGATTTGTGAGTTACTATCACCAAAAATAGCGTCAAATAGATGCTGCGCGACAAATTGACAACGCATCATCCCTCAAAGGAGATATATAGGAGCCTAAACCCTGTTGTAAAATAAACATGTAAGGATTTGGGGGGCCATTTACTGGTCATAAACGCCTATAGAAACTATCTTTGGAAATCTGCAAGGTCTAAAGTCCAGTCAGCTAAAGCAACTACAGCGACTGTACCACCAGCGTATACCAGGCGATCGCATCACCACGCCTGAGTTTTCCCAGCGTCTGGCAGCAATTAGCACAGAAGTAAATCAGCCTGTATGTGCCTACCTCAACCGTCGCGGCCAAGTGATTCGTGTGGGGGTAGGCACACCGCGTCAAACGCAAATCCCACCGCTAGAACTGCCCCGTTATGGTGCAGAAAGACTCAGCGGTATTCGTTGTATTTCTACCCATCTCAAGCCAGAGCCGCCTAATGAGTCGGCGCTGACAGCGATGGCACTGCAACGCTTAGATGCTTTGGTAGTCATCAATATTACCGGAACAGGATTTACACGACGGGGAGGCGGTGCTGCTGGGTATGTTAAAGAAGCTTATTTAGCTCATCTGACACCCCAAGATTCTCGTACTTTGATGACTAGTCTTGCTGCCTTGAACATAGGGGAAAATCAAGTCCAAACTCCCAGTTGGCATATATCACAGCCTCTGAGCTTGGACATGCTAGCACAGCAAGACTTTCTCGACTTGGTAGAAGGACTTGAACAAGAGTTCCAGCGAGAATTTATCGCCCAGGAAGTAGATGCTGATCATGATCGCGTGCTAATTGTGGGAGTAATGACTAATGAATTGACTCTCCAGCGATTCCAAGACACCCTACTAGAATTGGCAAGCTTAGTAGATACTGCCGGCGGAGATGTATTACAAACAGTACAACAAAAGCGATCGCGTGTTCATCCTCAGACAGTAGTTGGTGAAGGCAAAGTCCAAGAAGTTGCCCTTACTGCTCAAACTTTGGGAGTTAATCTCGTCGTCTTCGACCGTGACCTTTCGCCTTCTCAAGTCCGCAACTTAGAAGCGCAAATTGGGATCAGAGTAGTTGACCGCACCGAAGTAATTTTAGATATCTTTGCCCAACGCGCTCAGTCCCGCGCTGGTAAATTACAAGTAGAACTGGCACAGTTAGAGTACATGCAACCACGACTAAGTGGTAGAGGTCGAACCATGTCCCGACTGGGTGGTGGGATTGGGACACGCGGCCCTGGTGAAACCAAACTAGAAACAGAACGCCGCGCCATTCAACAACGCATTTCCCGACTGCAAAAAGAAGTCAACCAATTGCAGGCGCATCGTTCGCGGTTACGCCAACGACGGCAACATGAAGAAATTCCCTCAATTGCTTTAGTTGGTTACACTAACGCTGGTAAATCCACATTGTTGAATGCTCTTACTAACGCTGAAGTTTACACAGCCGACCAGTTGTTTGCTACTCTTGACCCCACTACACGGCGCTTAGTGATTCCTGGTAGCGAAACTGGTGAACACCAAGAGATTTTAATTACAGATACAGTCGGATTCATACATGAACTACCTGCATCCTTAATGGATGCCTTCCGCGCCACTTTAGAGGAAGTCACAGAAGCTGATGCCTTGCTACATTTAGTAGATTTGTCTCATCCTGCTTGGTTAAGCCATATTCGCTCAGTCAGAGAAATTTTAGCCCAAATGCCAGTTACACCTGGTCCAGCTTTGGTTGCTTTCAATAAGATTGACCAAGCAGATAGCGAGACACTAGCTTTAGCTCGTGAGGAATTTCCCTTAGCGGTATTTATTTCAGCTAGCGAACGTTTAGGATTAGAAACTCTACGTCAACGCCTTGCCCAGCTGATTGAATATGCGGCTGATTCTCAGTAAATAAAATACTGAAAATTAAAAACCACGCTTCTTGTAGGCGTGGTTTTTGGGCATGAGGCACTTGTACTGACTTGTGCTGAGTTTCGACTACGCGGAAATCGAGCGAAGTCGAGATTCAACTGCCGCGTAGTCGAAGTATAGGACAGAAAAAACAGAGGAGAGTGAAACAAGACATCCTTGGCAAATTTACCCTTGATTATTTGGGTTTGGACGTTGACGAAATAAGCCAGTCATGCTAATGCCAGTAATCAACAAGCCGATTAATCCCAAACCATTCAAAATCGGATAAATTACTTCTAAATGCAAAATTTCCAATGTGTGCAATCCGAGTAGAAATTCGCCTAACTCGTTTTGGTGTAACCATTCGTGAGCAATAGTAAAGCCCATACCAGTTAATACAGTCAGAAATAAAGGCAGACATAACACAATCGCAATCTGGCGATGGTATCGCCGAAACATCCGACTCATAAACTCTTTCCCAATAAGTCAAGTTTCAGGTTATCAGTTTTACAATACTTTTAGATCAAAATTCTCAATCACAAACTCTCCCCCTAAAGTTTTTGACTAGCTATAGCTAAGCTCTCCTATGTCAAAATGAAGATAACTTACTACCTCAAGGTGAGCGATCGCTCTAAAAGCTAGATAAAGGATTGACCTGAGCAATGGCAGACCCAACCAATCACAATCAAGCGGGAGAGGTGGCTCCCAGCACTGTTGACAAACAGGCTCCCACTGTTGCTGAAGAAAACGCTCCTACGACTAAAGAACCAAAAGCAACAGATATCCCCACTGCCAACACGCCAGATCCCCAAGCAGCAAACCCGAAAGTTAACCCTAATGCTGCCAAAGAAACTACTGAACCTCCCAAACGAGAAAAACCAGCAGGAGACAAACCAGCCGCCGCTAAAGCTGCAAAAAAAGAGAAACCCCCCGCTGTTGAAGATAAGCCGTTTGTAGAATTTATGCAGCAAGATTATTTGCCAGCATTGCAAACAGCAATCAAGGAGCAAGGGGTACAAGATTTGCAGCTGTCTTTTGCCAAGCAGAAACTTCCCGTTGCTGGCTTAGGATCAGCCGAGGAATGCTGGCAAGTCATAGGTAGTTGGCAAAATGGTCTGCGTCAGTTTAATGTCTATTTCCCAGATGAAGACATTACTGGCAAAAAGGGGTTTTCGTGTAATGAAGGTAAAAGACCTAGTACTCTAGAGTCATTCCTCATTGATGAGCGCAAAATTACCCTTGACTTACTAGTATTTGGCTTAGTCCAGCGTTTGAATGGTCAAAAGTGGCTAGGTAGAAATTAGGGAAAGTTCATGAAAGTCGTAGATGACGGCTCCAGTGATGGAGCCGTTATCTATAAATAATCCGAAAAACAATACAATTAAGCATACCCAAGCATAAGCACTTTGGGGATACCAAGCTAGAATACGAAGTTATTAATATTATTCATCACCTGTGGTGTAATATTGTCCAACTGAAGAAATGGTCTAAAAACTGCTGAACCCATGAGACCATCACGGTCAATTTGCACAACGGTACTGTTAACATTGCTACCTTGTACTAGTTGCACATAACCATCAGCGATCGCATCACTGCCTTTATAGCCACCAGGAACCAGACTATCTAGTAACTGTGTCAGCACAATTTTGTCGCTACCAACAGTAAAATCAGTGATGTGATGACCGACTTCTCGAAGGCTGGTGTAAACAAATTCATCATTACCAGCACCACCTGTAATTGTTTTGCTACCAGTACCGCCAACAATGCGATCGCTGCTAGCAGTCCCAATTAATGGATCACGACTACCACTACCGTTGATAATATTTAATTGGTCGAAAATTGTGACAGTGGCAGTAGCTTTAGATGCATCGATGTCATATTCATTATCAGTAGCCAAAGTCAGACTTACAGTTTCGCCGTTCTCGATCAAGTCATCAGCTACTGGATTAATAGTAATATCTACAAAGGATTCACCAAGGGCAAGGCTAGCGACACCAGTGATTTGGTCGTAGTCACTACCGTTGATAGCAGTACCGCTAACAGTATATTTAATAGCTAGTGCTGTACTGCGATCGCCAGTGCGATTGATGCGGAAACTGGCTGAGTCATT
>JBBSOP010000372.1:0-5387 GCA_038259655.1 Chroococcales cyanobacterium | reverse complement strand
CATCCTGTACTAGTTCTTCCATCCGATGGTCAAATATTAAAACTTTTTCTCGAAACTTGGCTAGTTTAGATTGCTGCTGGGGTGTACATTTTTCAACCAATTGATAAAACCGTTTAGGAGGAATAGGAATATTTTTATCTGATATATTTTTGAGTGAGTAGTCGAAATTTAAGTGAAAGTTTTCATTTGTATCTACATCAATTAGATTGAGACTAAATCTTTTCTCTTGAAAAATAACGTAAAAGCGCAAAAACCGAAACTTTAGCTGATGATATTTTCTATCAGTATAGTTATCTCTATGAAAACGGGGAGCAACAGCAACGAGAATAACAGGAATTTGAAGATTAATTTGTTGAGCAAAATATTTTTCTTCCAAAAGAGCATCATAGTAGCGAGTCAGTTGTTGTACTATATATCTGTCCTCAGAGTTTTTCAGTTCTAGCACCACAAGTTGCTGACTTTGACCAACAGCTATAATGTCACAATATTGTCCATTGACTTGATGCTGTCGCTTCAAAGGTTTATAACCAAATAATTTTTCCAAGTTATTCCAAACGAAATTCTCCAAATCTCTTTCACTTAGAGGATTTAGCCGAAGCTTTGCTAGATTTCTCCACTGAAGCTGATTTAGTAGCTTGGTTACAACAGCAGCAATAAAACATTTATTTTAACAAGCGATCGCCTCTTTTCCTTATCGGCATCTATGTCTTGTGAGAACATTTTGCCAACTATGCCAGTGCTACTACCTACATATCTTGCTTGTAGATTTCTAACAACTGTGGAATATAATCGTATCCATCTACACCAATAATCGCCATAATTTTAGGTCGGTGTTGCTGTAATAAATTTTGGAAAGTTTCCGTCCCTATTTGCCCTTGTAAAATTATTAATAAACCCGCTGGTTGCCGCCATTCATTAGAGGAAATTTGCTCTAAAAGATACATTCCTAGACTGCCAGTGTAAACGGCTTTTTCAGAATTTTGCAGATGATAATAAGCTTCCGCTAAATAAGCTAAATTCCGTCCTTGGAGATACAAATCACCAGAAACTTGGGCTATTTTAAAGCCATTTTCTAAATATTGAATTGCATCTTGTGGCTGTTCTATAACTAGATAGGCAATACCTAAGCTACTAAAACATAAGGCTTTACTTTGAAGATCGCCTAATTGTTCTGATAATTTCAAACCTTGTTTTAAATAACTAATTGGCATCTCATAATTTTCTGGTTCTATTTGTTCTTGCTTTTGCGCTTGCATAACTTCGCTGTAGCCTAAATTAACCAGGGCATTGGCCTCTCCTGTGCGATCGCCTGCTTGCCGACTTAAAATTAAGGCTCGTTGACTATAATTAATCGCCTCAGCATAATTTTTTTCTTGCACATAAGTACGGCTGAGGTGGTTGAAATTGGCAATTTCACAGGGGTGATCGCCTGCATTTCTGGCTATTTCTAATGCTTGCTGATGAAAAGTGATAGAACGCCGATATTGCCCTAATGCCCGCTGCGAATAGCCTAAAAGTGTCAAAATTCGCGCTTTTTCCTGGGTTCCATCAACTCGGCGTAGTGGTTCATCTAGATAATCTAGGGCATCTCGCAAAGAGTTACCAGCGAAAGAGGCAAAAATTCCGCCATAAAGGGGAAAATATGGACGCAGGGCAAATGTTCGCAAAATCTGGAGCATGATTTGAGCAGCCCCATTGCTGTAAATTGCCGTACTACCAAAACCGTTAGCCAATTGACTCCAAATCACTGCAAATGTCAAAAAAGTAGAAATTGACAATTTTGACCCTGCTTGCACATTGTAAGCTTGTTGGTCAAACCAATTGACTAACCCCCGTTGCACATATTGTAAAATCAAGGCCATTTCTACCCAATCACTGAGGGTAACACTGCCTTGTCGTTGGGCAAACTCGATTGCAGATTGCTCCATCGCTAGGGTGCGAAACAGTGTTTTGGGTAATTCACTATTAACTTGCTTTGCCCAAGTTGCCCAGGGGCCATGTTCTCCAGGTACGCCGCCAAATCCTAATTCTCGGTTTTGCTCATACATCCAACTGACCAAATGATCTTGGAGTCGCTGCCAAGCTGTCAAACCACGGGTAATGCCTTGGGATATTTGCTGTAAGTCAGCATCCGCCTGGGCAAATTGTTGTAAAGCTTTGGACAATTGCTGTAATTGTTGGACATTCAGCGGTTGCTTTTGATTAGGATCAGTAAAACGTAAAAATATTGCTAGACGCTCATCACCAGAGGCTGTAGTGATTTCTTTGGCTGCTGAGGCGATCGCTTCTGTAGCTTTATTTTGTTCTGAATATCGTTGCCATTGACTTTGAATGGTCTTAATTGCCCTCAAACTCCGATTGGCCTTGGCTTTCTTGAGTTCGTCTGTTTCACTATCTACTTGGCTTTGGATGGCACTGAAGCGATCGCTCAAAACTAGTTCAAAAACTTCCCCCGTACCGGAAGTTATACTTTTTTGCAACATTTGGTACACCATCTCTACAGAGCTAATTTTGCCCTGGAGGGTGAGTTGAACGATTTCGTCGATTAAAGCGAGATAGCGATCGCGCAATGGCAGAGATTCTGTCACTTTAGCTGCTGGAGAACATCACATTAATTCTAATTCTAGTTCCGGCACTCAGGAGAGAACATTTATTGCAATTGGTCTACGAACTACGAATTAACTGCAAATATACTTGCAAGGAAAGCTGTTATTTCAGACCAAGCAGAGGTAGTGGCAACTGAATCATAACGATAACCGTCGTCACGCATGAAGGTATGTTCTGCTTCATATAAAACTACATTGTGGGTGACGTTAGCATTCTCTAGAGCTTTAATTAAAGTTTGGCGGTCATTTTCCGGTATATGAGGATCTAGAGTTCCTAGTACAATCAGCATCTCACCATTGACTTCACTCACACGATCAATTGTATCAGCCACCCCCTTACCTAGTTTGCCACTAGGAATGCCAGTCGGGTAACAGCAGACAGAAGCTTTAATTTCACTTTCAAAGGCTGCTCGAAAAGCTAAGTGTCCACCAATACAAAAGCCCAGTGTACCTATTTTATTGGGAGCAACTAAACTTTCGGCTTTCAAAAAATCAATCACAGCCCGACAATCGGCATCATAATCTGCGATCGCAGTCCGACGAGCATTGTCATTACCTCGCATTCGCCCAAGATCATCTGGCTCGATAACTAAACCAATTGGTTCCAGGCGATGAAAAATTTCTGGAGCTGCTACAACATAACCATATCCAGCTAAGTAATTAGCTAGACGAATCATTGCCCCACCTAACTGATAAATATCGCTATAAAATAAAATACCTGGGTAAAGTCCTGGTGGTTTAGGAGATGCCACATAAACGCGCATCAAATTATCATTAACTCTCAAATCGATATTACGTTTGGTGATTTGCACTTTTACTATATTTTTAATTTTTACTTTTTCTTGATTGCCATTTTTGGATGGCTTCTTGAGCGTCTTCGTAAACAGCTGTCAGTTCTGGGACTAAAGTAGCGGTGGCGATCGCTGCTGTGAAATTTCCTTGATCAGCACGGCTCTTGGCTAAATTTAGAATTGTTTCACTCCATTTATTAATCGATTTTTGTGCCATATCGAAGCCTGGCTGATTCGGTGGGACTCTTTTGGCAACTTCGATCGCCCGATTATAAGTAGATGCCTGTCCTGGCTCAATTAAGGCATTTGCTGCATCTAAAACAGTTTTATTGCCTAGATACTGCTTGGCTTCTAATTGCCACTGGTTAATTGCTGCTTGGGCTTTGGGATAAAGAGCTTCATTTTTAGTAATTAATTGCGCTGCGGCAATGGCAGTTGTATATTGTTTTTGCTTGGCACGTCCTTCTGCCAAATCTAAAATCATCCGGCTCCAAATCTTAATATTTTCCTGAGCCTGTTCGTAGAGTGGTTCACCCGATTTAATTTTACGAGCAGTGACGATCGCCAAACGCAAATCACTAGCTTGAGTTTGCCTGAGGGACATTTTCGCCAAATCTAAAACTGCCTGATTCCGCTTTTTTGACTCAGAACTGGAAACTATTTGAGCGTTTGATTGGTTTTTCGGTGGAGTTATTGGGGGTGTCTGAGGAATTTGGGAATCTTTAACAGTAGGATTGGGTAATGCTGGTGAGTTCTGTTTTTCTCTTAAAAATCTTACCTGATTGCGGAGAATAACCACTGCAATTAAAGCCACCACAACCATAGTGCCTCCACCCCACAATACAAATTGTTTCCATAAAGGAGCGTAGGCTTTATTTTGAGGTAAGCGAGATACGTAAGGCTGGGGAACATTAGGGATGAACCTGCCTGCACCTGCTTCTTTTGACGTTGCAACTTCCACAGAGGGCTGGTTAAAATACTGCTCTTTCGTAACTACGTTATTGGGGAATTTTTGCTCCTCAAATCTTTCTCCCCCTGATCTAAAGTTTGGCGATCGCATTTGCTGGGAGCTAGCACTAAGACTAGTTTCTCCCCTTTGGGCTTCTTCCCAAATCCCTGATGTTTGTACCTTGGTTAAAATTTTCGGGGATTTTTCTTCGAGGGAGGGAGCTGCAACTGCCACAGCAAAGGATTCCTCTGGGAAAATAATTGGTTCTACTTGACTGGGTTCTACTTGACTATTATTTTGGCTCTCTAATTGCGGCAAGATAACTTGCTGCCCAGATGGGATAATTATTAAAGGGTCTTGTATAGGTCGCCAGTAATTTTGACATAATTCTGGGGTCAGACTGCTGAGGTAACTTTCTAGATCCGTTAAGTTACTGCCGTTACCAGAACGCAAAGCTTCTAACAAAGCTGCTGTAAAAAATCCATGACCTAACTCGCTACTTTCATGGGAGAATTGGTCTGGTTGGCAAGAGAGAATCGTGGCAAGTTGGAGTTCTTGGGCTAATTCTTGCGTTTCTTGCCCAACAGCAGCATCGGCTTGAGTGCCAAAAGCACGGTTAATATCAAGCACCAATACTACATTCATGTCAGCTAGTTGCAGACTTTGCATCAGCGATCGCACTTCTATGCCAGTATCCTGCACAAATTCAGGATCTCCTTGGACTGGCATTAGGTAATCTTTGCCGTCGTAGTTTACCCCATAACCACTGAAGAATAGCCACAAATGGTCTTGTGGTTGCCAACATGCCGCATTCAAATCCTCAAGCAACAAAAGAATATTTTCTTTAGTGGGATAGGTAGATCGATCTCCAATCGGCGGTGAAGTATCACTCATCAGCAGACAGCGTTGGGGTGCAAAACCTGCTTCTTGAATTAAAAAGTTATGTAGCGCTTCGGCATCTGCTTGGGCGCAACGTAAAGGTTGAAATAATTGATATTGATTGATGCCAATAGCGATCGCCCAGTAATTTGCCATCCCGCT
>JBBSOP010000371.1:0-5395 GCA_038259655.1 Chroococcales cyanobacterium | reverse complement strand
TCAACTGTAGACAAAAGGGGAATTTGAGAGTTCATGTATAAAATCACATAAGTACAAAGTTTTAACTATAATAATCAATAAATCAATCTCTTCCCCTGCTAGCGTCAATCATAATTTGATTTAGCAACTCCCAAATTTTCCAAAGGGGTTGCGCTGATTGCTGGTCAAGTTGAGAATAAATTAGGCGAAGCACATGGGGAAACTAACGTGAGTCATGGATTTGATTACGATTTAGTGATTATAGGCGCTGGTGTGGGCGGACATGGCGCAGCCCTACACGCCGTCAGTTGCGGTCTGAAAACAGCGATTATCGAAGCAGCAGACATGGGGGGAACCTGTGTTAACCGGGGCTGCATTCCATCTAAGGCTTTGCTAGCAGCATCTGGACGTGTGCGGGAATTGCGTAATGCCCACCACCTCAAGTCGCTGGGCATTCAAGTCAGCAATGTGGAGTTTGATCGCCAAGCGATCGCTGATCATGCTGGTAATCTAGTAGCGAAACTTCAAGGTGATTTAACCAATAGCCTCAAGCGTCTGGGAGTCGATATTATCAGGGGTTGGGGAAAAGTTGCCGGCACACAAAAAGTTACTGTCAGCGGGGATGGCAATGAAAAAACGATCACAGCCCAAGATATTATCTTAGCTCCTGGTTCTGTGCCTTTTGTCCCTCCAGGCATCGAAGTAGACGGTAAAACTGTCTTTACTAGCGATCAAGGCGTTAAATTAGAGTCTCTCCCCGACTGGGTAGCGATTATTGGTAGTGGTTACATCGGCTTAGAATTTTCTGATGTTTACTCCGCTTTGGGCTGTGAAATCACGATGATTGAAGCCCTAGATCAGTTAATGCCAGGATTTGACCGCGATATTGCCAAACTGGCAGAACGGGTGTTGATTACTCCCCGCGATATTGAAACCAAAGTAGGGATTTACGCTAAAAAAGTTATCCCAGGTTCGCCTGTGGTGATTGAATTGGCAGATTTCAAAACCAAGGAAGATATTGATGTCATCGAAGTGGATGCTTGCTTAGTAGCTACCGGACGCATTCCAGCGACCAAAAATCTCGGCTTGGAATCTGTGGGTGTAGAACCAGACCGACGAAATTTTATCCCAGTTGACGATCGCATGGCAGTATTGTCAGCAGGTGAAGTCGTGCCTCATTTATGGGCAATTGGTGACGCAAACGGCAAAATGATGCTAGCTCACGCCGCTTCTGCTCAAGGCATCGTCGCTGTAGAAAATATCGTCGGGCGATCGCGTGTGGTAGACTATCGCAGCATCCCCGCAGCCGCATTTACCCATCCAGAAGTCAGTTATGTAGGCTTAACAGAAACAGCTGCCAAAGATTTAGGACAAGCTGAGGGCTTTGAAGTTGCGATTAGTAAAAGTTACTTCAAAGGTAATTCCAAAGCATTGGCAGAAAATGAATCCGATGGCATAGCAAAAGTTGTGTATCGCCAAGACACGGGTGAAGTTTTAGGTGTGCATATTTTTGGAATGCACGCCGCCGACTTAATTCACGAAGCGTCAGCAGCGATCGCCAGCCGTCAATCTGTCAACACCCTCGCTCACTTAGTCCACGCTCATCCCACCCTCTCGGAAGTGCTGGACGAAGCCTATAAGCGAGCGATCGCCATCTAGAAGGCAGGGGGAGCAGGGGATGCAGGGGAAGCAGGGGAAGAAAGAAAGACCTATTCCCTATTCTCTATTCCCCATGCCCAATGCTCCATGCCCAATGCCCCATCCTTAATTTTTAATATGCAAATTCGTCGCCGTCCACCGAGTAAAGCTATTAATGTTTCTATATTGTGTTATCAGACTGCCTTACCCGACGCAGCACCGAATAATATTTTAGAAGAGATAGTCTGGCAAAAAGAAATAGAAGTTGACCAAATGCGGGAGAAGCGGCCTTTAGCAGAATTGCAGAAACAAGCACTTACCGCACCAGCAACCCGCGATTTTGTCGCCGCTTTACGGCAAGGCAAAACAAATCCAGCATTGATTGCAGAAGTAAAAAAGGCTTCCCCTAGTAAAGGAATTTTACGAGCAGATTTTGACCCAGTAGCGATCGCTTTATCCTACCAACAAGGTGGTGCTAGTTGTCTTTCTGTGTTGACAGATGTCAAGTTCTTTCAAGGTGGATTTGATAATTTAGCTAAGGTTCGTGCCACCGTAGATTTACCCTTACTGTGTAAGGATTTTATCATTTATCCTTATCAAATGTACTTGGCTCGTATCCAAGGTGCAGATGCAGTTTTGTTGATTGCAGCTATTCTCAGCGATCAAGATTTGCAATACTTCATCAAAATTGCAAATGCCCTCAAGATGGCAGCTTTGATTGAAGTTCACAGTTTAGTAGAACTTGATCGTGTACTAGCTTTAGATGGTGTATCTTTAGTAGGAATTAATAATCGCAATTTAGAAGATTTTTCTGTTGACTTGCAAACTACTTGTCAACTATTGGCAGCAAGAAACACTCAACTACAGCAACGGAATATCTTAGTTGTGAGCGAATCAGGACTACATAGCCCAGATGATTTGAGTGTAGTGCAGAAAGCAGGTGCATCCGCAGTCTTGATTGGAGAATCTTTAGTTAAACAACCAAATCCAGAACTGGCGATCGCCAATCTCTTCTCTAAATCTTCATCTTCAGCTACATCAAGCCACTAACAAAATACGTATTTCTTGTGTCACAATTCATTAGCAAGAGATAAATTTTTTCTAATACAAAATCCCACATCTGAAATCTTAAATTAACTACATGGAGCAAATCCCTTTACCTTCACCTATCCACTACGAACTTATACTTCAACTTTTAGAAAGACAAACTATGTCAGCCGTTAATCAAAATCCTGATTTGCGACGACAAGTCAACCAGCTAATTATTACCCTCCGAAAAGCGGCAGTACAACAAAAGCAATTAGAAGAAATTTGTCAATTTTCTTCTGTAATGGTAGACCATCGTTGGTCAATAAATCACCATAACGCTAAACAAGTTGTTACTCCTGATTGATTTAGTTAAATTAATGTTTAAATCTATTTTGTGACACTTTTATTAGGTGCGCTTATCGCTGCAAGTCTGTAATTTTGTATACATAGCAATACTTATACCCTAAAGTCGCACACGGGATAATTCCCGATCCCCTATGCCCCAAGTCGGCGAGGAAGCTTCCTCGCCGACTTTTGTCATGAAATAAAATTTAATAACTCATTGTATCTGTACCCCAATTTGTGAGATTCTAAAGAATCGCTGCTACAAAACTTAAGACAACTAGACAAAAATCATCAATGTCTTCTATCCACGAAGCAAGAATCCTCATTCTAAAGGCATGAGGAGTGTCAAAAGATTAATGACAAACTTAACTGTTATGCAGATGAATATCTAAAATTCATCATCTCCTTTAACTTTTATTTGACTTTAGGACAAAAATATGGATGATAAGCTGATGCTGATGATTCCTGGCCCTACGCCAGTACCAGAAGCAGCCTTACTGGCGTTAGCCAAGCACCCGATTGGACACCGCACCAGTGAATTTAGCAACATATTGGCGGAGGTAACAGAAAACCTCAAATGGCTGCACCAAACTCAAAGCGATGTACTGATGTTGAATGTCAGTGGTACAGGTGCGGCAGAAGCGGGAATAATTAATTTTCTCTCATCTGGCGATCGCATTTTGGTCGGCTCTAATGGTAAGTTTGGCGAACGCTGGGTAGAAGTTGGTCAAGCATACGGTTTGAATGTAGAAACAATTACCGCTGAATGGGGTAAGCCATTAGATCCGGCTTTGTTTGCTGCCAAACTCCAAGCTGATACCGAAAAGCAAATTAAAGCTGTCATTATTACCCATAGTGAAACTTCTACTGGTGTGTTAAATGACCTAGAAACCATCAATAGCCATGTTAAGGAACATGGTGAAGCCTTGATTATTGTTGATGCTGTTACTAGCTTGGGTGCATTTAATTTACCAGTGGATGCTTGGGGTTTAGATATAGTCGCCTCTGGTTCCCAAAAAGGCTATATGATTCCTCCTGGCTTGGGATTTGTGAGTGTCAGTCCTAAAGCTTGGGAAGCTTACAAAACTGCGAAATTACCAAAATATTATTTAGATTTAGGTAAATATCGTAAATCTACAGCCAAAAACACTACTCCTTTCACGCCTCCCGTCAACTTGATCATGGCGTTACATGCGACGGTGCGGATGATGAAAGAAGAAGGCTTAGACTCAATATTTGCTCGGCATGAACGGCTGAAGAATGCCACCCGCGCTGCCATTAAAGGGTTAAATTTACCTTTATTAGGAGCCGATAATTGTGCCAGTCCCGCAATTACAGCTGTAGCACCACAAGGTGTTGAAGCAGATAAAATTCGGTCGTTGATGAAGAAGCGCTTTGATATTGCCTTAGCAGGTGGTCAAGATCATCTGGCGAATAAAATTTTCCGTATTGGTCACTTGGGCTTTGTCAGCGATCGCGATATTCTTAGCTGCATAGCATCCCTAGAAGTTACCTTAGCTGAACTCGGCTACGAAAACTTTACTCAAGGAGCTGGTGTAGCGGCAGCAGCTAGAGTGTTTAGCCAATCATGAATCTTGAATAGAAGTAATAATACCTAGCATAAATTAAAAGAGCGATTTTTCAACTCGCTCTTTTTTTTATATTTAGAAGAGTCAAAACGGTAAAAGTCTATTTTCCTATCTATCGATCTTGGCACAAGGCAGAGTGGATATGACATACCTTAATTCTCCTGATGAGCTAATCGTACCTAAGCTGTCTCCAGCCAATCGTAAATTTGTTCCAACTGTTCTAAAGTAATCAATCCATACTGCCAAAGGATCATCGGTAAAGGACCAGGGTCTTGCTCGCGGTGTCGCATTGCAACCGCAAGCGACGCAGCAGAAATTGACAAATCTTCCTGTAAAAAATGTATTAGTCGAGAATAAGTTGATGGTGACACGTTTAACTCACCTCCTTGCCTAGTATGTATTGTCATATATCGATTTACCATTGTGTCAGTAACCCGCAGCTAATATTTCATTTGTGACTATACGATTACCGGATAAATACCCGATAAATTGTTTGAATATTTCCCAAATAGAGCATTTTTATGCGTAAAACTCAGAAATATTACCTTTAACAACACTTTTTGCTCAATTTTTAAGGGAACTCCAAAAAATAAATTATCCAATTTATTCAGATTTTATTTTTCTTACTCCCCCTGCTCCCTGCTCCCTGCCCCCCTGCTTCTATAACGATGGGTTATTTTTTTAGTTGGAAGTCCCTAAGCTGCTAGTTACCCAGGTCAAATTGGCTTGATCTTTTTTACCTTAGTGCTTAATTTAATTACACCTGTGGTAACAAAGATTCCATAGCCTATACTCCCTTATGAGCGACTATTTAC
>JBBSOP010000370.1:0-5405 GCA_038259655.1 Chroococcales cyanobacterium | reverse complement strand
CTTACAACGGCGACGGCTCATTAACCAACGTTCCCAAGGATGATAAACTGAACCAGAAAAATTTTCCCAACGCGCATCTTTAGATTTCCGTGGTAATAATCCAGCTTCATCGCGCACATAATATTCAGATTTTGCCGTACCGACAAAAGCATAGTTAGCGCCACTAAAAGTTGCAAACAACAGTGGCACAATATCTCCTACAGCTAAAATGCCTATCTTGTTGCCTAAACGTTTTTGAGAACTCACCCAACTACGAATAGCTTTAATTTGGCTCAAAGTAAGTTGCACTAAACCGCCGTGAACATCTCGCATTAACTGACGGCTATCCATATAAATAAACCCACCAGAAGGCATAGTGCGGACTGAACCAATGCAAGGAATGCTCAATTTTTGGTAAGCGCGTCCTTCACCTACTAGAGGTAAAGCAAATATATCTGGTGCGTTGGATTGTTGTTGCAGTTCTTCTAAAATCTGCACAGCAATCATGTCTTCACCATGACCATTACTTAAAACCAGTAATTGCCAATTTGGCTCTAGGGATATACGAGATACATTGCTCATTTTGACTAATGTTTGCCTTAGGTTTCATTACCAGGAACAAACCCGGTCTCTTTGAGCAACAGTCGTAGTTCTGCATGACGAAGTTTCGTATCCTTTTGGTTATTTTCCCACATATCAGCAAAGAAGTTTTGCATCAGCGCAATAATGCTGCGGTATTTAACGATGCTGGCAACATAGAACTTATCTAACTTGATAATTTCATCAGCATGTATTTGCTTAATGTTGTCGAGTAATATAGACCGCAGTTCATAAGGTTTTAAGCCTTCTTTTATCCTAAATTTTTCCATAATCCTGCGTTTATCGTTCTTTGAACATAAATCATAGGGCGATTGAATCAGATGACCAAGATTCCGCAAGACTTCTCCATAGTCGTAAAATTTGTTCTGCTTAAAGAAAGATTCTTCATCCTTAGTCAATGTAAAACTCTGATCAAGTACCAAACCAAAATCGGTCAAATATATCCGCTTACCATCGGTGAGAATGTTGCGAAAATGTGCGTCGAAGTGGATAATTCCTTTCCTCCTCAAAAAGTCAATCGTCGTGCGTAACTCATCTAAGGATTTCTGAAGTTTATTAGGGTTTTCCCGCAGCCATGTTTCTAGAACATGCGGTATGTACTCTAGAAATAGAACCAACTCATAGTTAGCGTTTGCTCTATCTAACATATAATTCCCGGCGTTTGTACTATTGCCCCAGTACTCCACATAATCTTTTATACGCAAGTTATTCACATCCGCACGCCGACCAAAAAACGGAATAATTCGATAATGATACATCAGTGGGAAGGTAGCGATCGCCTCCTCTAATACCCAATTGGTTGTCTTGATATGAGTCATAAGTTCCCGGAAGACCCCAAAACCAGTGGAACCGAAGCCGTAATTACAGTAAGTCGGCAGTTCATAGAGGTTTCTGGTGGAGAACAGGTTGTCAAATTCGATGTTTGTAACTGGAACACGTTTCACAAAGACCTTGGATTTCCCAAGGACGATAGTGTGATTCATCCCCCAACCCGTGCTTGACTCATTCGATTCACTACTTTCAAACAGAGAACCCAATTGTGCATTCTCCAACTGAGCAATTTGTGAACTGAGTTTGAAGTATTTATTTTTTCTAAGTTCTATATACTTCTTAGCCATTTTCTTCCGTCCAGCCACACCATGAAAAACCGCATGAAACAAAACATCAAAATTAATTGTCTCTTGGACAAGAGGTATAAATAGGGATAGCAATCGGCAAAGCAGCTAAAAGTTAGTATTATCTCTGTTAGCCAACTTCACTATTATTAGCTCCCAGTTATTAAATTAAATATTAGGCGAGTTTCTTCTGCTACACTTCTTACTTGAGCGGCTAGTAATATCACTCAAAAAATTATGGCTGCAACTACTACAAGAGAATGCGGAATACATCACTCATCTTGACATCTGCTCTAGAAATTGAGCTTTACTAAATTTTTCTCAAGAAGCACCAAATCAATTTCATGCACGATATACCTCTCTTCGGTGAGCCACTTTCACGACTGTCACTAATAATAATTCATCCTGAATCTGATAGACAATCCGGTACTTACCTAAGCGAACTCGATATAGTGATGCAGTACCTTCTAACTTCACAACTTTATCTGGACGTGGTTCTAAAGCTAACTCTTCTAGCTTCAGTACCACCTTCTGTTGAATATCAGATGGTAACTTTTTGATTTGCCGTACAGATG
Source organism: Chroococcales cyanobacterium (assembly GCA_038259655.1). GTDB lineage: Bacteria > Cyanobacteriota > Cyanobacteriia > Cyanobacteriales > Nostocaceae > Halotia. Next base: position 3,136 of record JBBSOP010000370.1, on the reverse strand, counting down.
CTGGTGTTAAATCAACTTGATAACTCACAAACCTAATTCTCTTTTCAAATCATGAAGAGATATTGTACCTGCTACAGCTGCCTCCTCTAGTGCTGCACGCGCATCATCCACATCTGCTTTATCTTCTTTGGCTTTCAAGAAGCGCAAAAAATCTAATACCTCTACTAATACTGCTTCCGGTGTTTCCTCTAGCTCCTGGATAATTATTTGTTTAGTGTTCATAAAATATCACCGTCATGTTAATGGTGCGATCGCTTATAGTGTAAACCTGTGATGATTACTAATGCCAAGGCGATCCCACAAATCCACACTACATCAGTCCAAGTAATTTTAGAGAAACAAAACATCGAAATTAATTGTCTCTTGAACAAAAGGTATAAATAGGGATAGCAATCGGCAAAGCAGCTGGAAGTTAGTATTATCTCTGTTAGTCAACCTTACTAAAACTAACTCCCTGTTATTAAATTAAATATTATGCGAATTTCTTCTGCTACACTTCTTACTTTAGCTACTTTAGCAGCTAGTAATATCACCCAAAAAGTTATGGCTGCAACTGCCACAACTGCATCTGAAAATGAACAAACTGAGAACTTCATAGTTCCAGCGATCGCAGAAACTCCTGCACAAGTCAAGATAATCTCATCTCCAGAAATTGTAGTTGCTCAACAATTTTCCCCCGTTATCATCCCCAAACCTCCCGTTACCCCATCCTCACCCAAAAACCCGGTAATTGAAAACGACTTAGTGGTTACAGCAGTTGATGTGCAGGTAGTAGGAGCAACTGAAGAATTACAGCAGATTATCCGTAAAATAATTAAAACCCAAGTTGGTGGAGAAACCAGTCAAAACCAACTGCAAAAAGATGTCGCAGCAATTTTAGAAACTAATTTATTTGCCAGTGCTAACGTCAACAGCCGCAGCACCCCAGCGGGATTAAATGTAGTGTATCAGGTACAACCAGTAGTAGTGCGATCGCTAGAACTTTCTGGGGCTAAAGCGCTTACCTATCAAGTAATTCAAGCACATTTTCAATCTCAAGTCGGTAAACCAATTAGTCCCGCAGGACTCCAGCAAGGAGTACAACAAGTTAACAAGTGGTACGCCGACAATGGTTATAAACTCGCAAAAGTGCTATCTATTAAACCCAACCGTCAGGGAATCCTCACGGTTAATGTAGCTGAAGGTTTGGTGGGTGATATTAAATTCCGTTTTGTTAACGACGAAGGCAAAACCGTTGATAGCAAGGGCGAACCAGTGACGGGACGCACCAAAACCGACTTTTTACAACAGCAATTAAAGCTCAAACCTGGTCAAGTCTTCCAAGAAAATACTGTTAGAAAAGATGTACAGCAATTGTATAGTACTGGTTTATTTGAAACTGTGAATGTTGCTTTAGAAGGAGATGCCAATAAAGCTGATTTAATATATGAACTTAAAGAATACGGGGCGCGTGCAATTAACTTGGGTGGTAGTTACAATGCCGATTTAGGGCTAACAGGTACTTTAAATTATAAAGATCAAAATATTAATGGTGCTAACGATACTCTGTCGGCAAATCTGGGATTGAGTGCGCGTGATTTCCAATTTGATACCAGATTTACTAGTCCTTATCGCTCAACTGATCCCGAGCGCTTGGGTTATAGTGTAAATGCCTTCCGTAATCGGGAAATTTCCGAAACATTTGATGAGAGCATCAAGCTAGCTAACGGCGATAAAGTCCGCGAAGGTCATATTGGCGGCAGTATCAGCCTCCAAAGACCGATTGATAATTGGAATACTTCTTTAGGATTTAATTATACTCGCACCAGTATCCGCGATCGCGAAGGTAATGTTACACCAACTGATGCCCAAGGTAATCCTTTATCTGCAAGTGGCACTGGCATTGATGATTTGACTACTGTATCTTTCATTGCCACCAAAGATCAAAGAGATAACCCTAACAATCCCACTCAAGGCTCGTTACTAAGTCTGAGTACAGAACAATCTGTACCCATCGGTCAAGGTAATATCTCTTTAAATCGCCTCCGGGCAAATTACAGTCAATATACACCAGTCAAATTATTTAATAGTCAACAGCCACAAGTATTTGCTTTGAATCTCCAAGCTGGGACTGTGATTGGTGATTTGCCACCTTATGAAAGTTTTAACTTGGGTGGTTCCAATTCAGTCCGCGGTTACGACTCTGGAGATGTGGGCAATGGTCGCAGTTATGTCTTAGCTTCCGCAGAATACCGCTTCCCCATTATACCGATAGTCGGGGGTGTATTATTTGCTGACTTTGCTTCTGACTTAGGCTCTGGTAATACAGTATTGGGAGATCCCGCAGGTGTGCGGGGTAAACCCGGTTCTGGTTTTGGTTATGGGGCTGGGGTACGTTTAGACTCACCTTTGGGCTTAATTAGGGCTGATTATGGTGTTAATGACCAAGGAGAAAGCAGAGTGCATTTGGGTATAGGGCAGCGGTTTTAAGTAAGTTATGACAAAAGCTTTTGAGAGCGTTGATGTCAAGAACAGTAATGTTTTTACTTCCTAGTAGATATCCCAATGCCCCATGCCCAACACTACAAATACTTTCGCAACAATAACTCTAACTTTTCCTTTGTTGCCTTAGGTGCTTTGTCTAACTGAGTCAAAATTGCATATTTTAAAGCGGAATGTGCATCGCTAGACGGTGGATTTTGACTTAAGCGTTTGACAGTTTCTTGAATTACCTTTTGAGCATTGACGGCATTGCGTTGTAAATTACCAATTATCATCTCTACCGTCACGCTGTCGTGATCTGGATGCCAACAATCATAATCTGTTACTAGCGCTACAGTTGCGTAGGCAATTTCTGCTTCCCTGGCTAACTTCGCCTCTGGTAAATTCGTCATCCCAATCACTGTTGCATCCCAACTGCGATAGAGATTTGATTCGGCTTTAGTTGAAAATGCTGGGCCTTCCATACATACATAAGTGCCACCACGATGTAGAGTCACTTCTGGTAAATTTAGAGAAGCGATCGCATCTGCTAAAACTCCAGCTAAATTTTGACAAATTGGATCGCCGAAGGCAATGTGAGCAACAATTCCTTCACCAAAAAACGTCGAAACTCGATTTTTAGTTCTGTCAATAAATTGATTAGGCACTACCATAT
>JBBSOP010000369.1:0-5410 GCA_038259655.1 Chroococcales cyanobacterium | reverse complement strand
TCGGATGTTCTGTTCGCTTTGCCAAACCATGTAGGTAGATTTTGATGCTACCAGTTCCACAGCGCGATCGGCTTCCAACAGATATTTTAATGTTCGCACCGCGTAAATTAATCCCGATGCTCCAGTCACTCCTACAATTAGAGGTTGGGCGGGGACTGAAACAGAATTAGTCATGGGGAATTATCTGGCAATAAGCCTACTAATTATACCCCGCTCAAATTACGTCCATGCGATCGACTTGACATTCAAGTTACCAATGTCGCCTTACTGCTGAATACTTTTTTGCTTGATATTATCTACAATCAGCCACAAGCCATACCCAGCCAGCAGACAAATGATTGGCGTAATGGGAAGCCGAAACCGATGGCTGCCAACAATACCACCTGATACAGTTAGGAAGTAGACAGCGACGCTGACAAGCGTAATCATTGACAGATTATTCAGGAATCTCTTTGATATTAATGCTGTGGCTGCACCTAAAAAATACACGCCTAATAATAGTGAAAAGTTTAAATTAGTCCAAAATATGATAGATTTGTATTGACCTAGGTTTTGATAGGAGGGAGTGAGAGAGCGATCGAACCGCCCCATTAATAGTGTTACATATCGGTTGGCAGGCGTCTGAACTAAAGTCCCGAACATTCCTTTTAAATGAATTATTGAGTAAGTTAAAGGCTGACTCAAAATCAGTTTTTTTCCTTCTTTACCCATGTAACGGTAGATTTGAGCCTGACTCCACTGTCGCTGTTCGGGATGAAGCATAAAATACTTCTCGTGTTGAACACACCCCAATTGTTCGTGGATATCTTCAAACTGTATTCTTTTTTGGGACGCAATTAAAGAAGCTCCATTATAGCAATATAGGTTGTAATCGGAAACAGCAGCAAATCCCGAATATCCTGCTGCGACATAGTTTCTGACTTGCCAAATACCAATACTCCCCATCGCCACTACAAAAAAAATACAGGTATGAATAATTAAAAATTTCCTTTCCTGCATCTTTGTCAAGTTCCAGATTAAGAGGATAGCAGTTATCAGGAAAGGCAAATAATATCCGACAGGTCTGACATAAATAGATGCTGCCAAAGTGATTGCTGCAAAGACCAGGTGTTTTAATGACTTATTTTCCAAATATTCTAACAGTAGCTTCAAAAATAAAGTTAATAAAGTTGTATATAAAGTCTCAGACATTAGAAGAGTTGATCTGAGTATTGGCAAGGGTTCAATGGCATATAGTAAAGCACAGAGAATGGCAATATTATCTCTCTTGAAGAGGAGTAAAGCAATTTTGTAGATAAGATATACAGTGAAACAATCTAGGATTATTTGAAAAAGAATGGTCACAGTTTCCACATTTCCTACTAATAGTCCGGGAATTAGTAGTAAAGGATAGCCAGGAGTGCGAAATAGTTCTGGTTTATCATCAAAGTTTAAAAAATGGCCAAATTCTATTAGTTTTTTTGCCGGGATAATGAATGATAATGTATCACCTCGATTAAACATTTCTAAATTTTGAGCGACAATCAAAGCTAAAGCAGGCAGTAACAACCTCATTAATAAGGCTATTAATAACACTGCTAATATCGTATGACTAGGTATGAGTCTTCTTGTATTTTTCATTTGAGATGTTTTCAATTTTGCTACGATTAAATTACACTTAGGCGGTTGATTCAATGTTAAATTAACCAGCGATATGTTGCCTTACTGCTGAATATTTTTTTGCTTAATATTATCTACAATCAGCCACAAGCCATACCCAGCCAGCAGACAGATGATTGGCGTAATGGGAAGCCGAAACCGATGGCTGCCAACAATACCACCTGATACGGCAAGGAAGTATGCGGCTATGCTGACAAGCGTTATCATTGCCCTATTTTTCAGGAAATTACTAGATAGTAAGTGGACATAAATAAATGCCATCGTGTCATTGCGAGGAATGAAGCAATCGCAAGGCTTTGGGATTGCTTCGTTCCTCGCAATGACAGTAAATATTGTCCACCTACTTAGTAAGGCTGCGGTAACGCCTAACAAATAGGCTGCTGATATTAATAACAAGCTCAAGTCAGCAAAAAAGAGTAGAGGCGAGCGACTAAAATCACTAAATATTGCTCTCAAAGTTGTTTGATTAGTTAAAAATTTAGGAATTTGAGAGGAAGGGCTGAAAGCCGGATTGCGTTGCCTAGTAAATCGTTTTAGGTACAGCTTTGCTGGTGTCTCAATCAAGGTTCTAATAGTTCCTTCTAAATGAATAATTGAGGCATCCCAAGTATTGCTCATAATCATTTTTTTGCCTTCTTTCCCCATGTAACGGTAAATTTTGCTCTGACCCCATTCTTGTTGTTCGGGATTAAATTTTAAATAATTTGCGGGATTATCACATCCAAAATGTTTAGCCATTTCTTCAAATGCTATTTTTTGTTGTTTGGCAATGACAGATACCCCGTTATAGCAATATAGATTATAATCAGAAACAGCGGCAAATCCCGAATATCCCGTTTTGACATAGTTCCTGACTTGCCAAATTCCAACGCTACCCATTGCGACTAAAAAGAAAACACAAGCATGAATCATCAAAATCTTGTTTTTCTGAATCGTTGTCAAGCTACCTATCAATAAAATAGCAGCGATTAGCAAAGGTAAATAATACCCGATAGGTCGGACGTATATAGATGCTGCTAAAGTAATCGCTGCACAAAGTAACTGTTTCCACGACTTTTCATCAAAGTATTTTATCAGTAGATAGATGAATAAGGTGATTAAGGCCGTAAACAGAGTTTCTGGCATCAGCAGTATCAGCCATAGAATAGATACTGGTTCGACTGCGTACAGCAAGGCACAAAAAGTTGCAATTTTGCTTTCACCCCAAATAGCCAAGGCAATTTTATATATGAGAAATATCGTGAAGCAACTCAGCATTATTTGAATGAAGATTGCCACAATTTCTTGCTGACCTAATAAAATTCCTGGTATCAATAATAGGGGATAGCCAGGAGTGCGGAAGATTTCAGGCTGTAGACCAGTTGCAAATTGACCTGACTCTATTAACTTTCTGGCTGTTATCAGGTATGATTCGCTGTCTGGAGTGTAAGCTGCTGAGGTGGAGTTAATAGCAAGAACCACGATTGCCAATAAACTCCTCAGCAAAACAGCTACGCTCAGCACTGTCCAAATTGTAAAATCAAACGTAATTCTTTTGCGCTCATTCATCTTTATTTACTCCTGTTTTTGATAAAAAATGCCCAGCTAAAATTTCTGATTCGAGAGCATTTTTCGCAAAAAGTGTATGATTTTTCGCCGCCTCCCGATGCCAGTTTCCCTAGCAGGAGTAGTCGCAGCATCAACACTAGCTTCTTCGACATACTCGCTGTCAGAGTTCACATCCCAAAGGTTATATTTCCCTGGGTTCCCGACATTTTCAGCAGCTAAAATTCCCATCAACAAACTGTGGTCTTGGTTGTTATACTTAAAAGCACCATAACGACCGACAACTTGCAAATTTTCAAATTGCTTGATATAACTTTGAATTTCTGATAAAATGTACTTGTAATTGCCCGCATATATCGGATAAGTACGCGGCAAGCGAACTACAAAACCTCCCGCAATTTTTTCATTGCGAAGCAAATTAATTTTTTTCAATTCTTGTTCTGCCAATATCAGAAGCTCAGCTTCCGGCTGCTGCCACATCGGTTCGTCAAAGTTGCACCAATATTCGCAGCATAAAGGCGTTTGATGCTGGTTGGGGAGCATTTCCGGCGACCAATTTGCAAAATTAGTCACTCTCCCGACGCTGACGCTGGGTTCATTGATATAAAGCCAGTTGTCAGGGAATAACTGGCTGCCTTCAACTATTAAATAAACGAGAATTGTGTTGCGAAATTTGAGCGATCGCGCCAATGATAAGATTTGCTTACGGGGGGGGGGTAAATTATTTGATTTACTAATGTATTGAGCGGCACTGAGGAAATGACTGCACTACAGCAAACCGTTGACTCTACTTGGGTTGAGCGATTTCTCAGGGTGATTTTAGTGACGAGGCTGTTGTCGCTATGCACCCGGACTACTTCTGTATTCAGGAGAATTTCTTGATTGTGGCAGAGCAAATAGTCGCTGATTTTGTCGTATAATTGCCCTGAGCCTAAGCGGGGAAATTGAAATTGACCGATTAGGCTTTTAACTTTGCCGTTGTCACCTAAAAAAGCTGTGCGAAGTGCTTTTAGGAGTGACAGCCCTTTAATCCGCTGAGCGGCCCATTCAGCACTAATCTCTGTGCAGGGCATCCCCCAAAGTTTTTCTGTATAAGCTTCAAAAAATATCTCAAATAATCGTTTGCCAAATTTGGCTGTAACCCATTCTGAAAAGTTTTTGGGGTGGCGGTTTGGTAACAGTTTTGCTACTAAATAAGCAAAAAAGATGCGTGTGTTTTCCACAATGCCGAGGGCAAATAAGACTTCTAAGGCTTTGAGGGGATAGCTAAAGTATTTGCCGCTATAATAAATGCGGGTAAGACGGCTGACTGTGATTTGATCGCTCCCCAAAACTTCGTCCCAGAGTTTGATGACAGGGAGAATTTTAGTATAGAAGCGGTGGGGGCCAAGGTCGAGAATGAAGCCTTGGTATTCGATGCTTTTAGCAAGTCCCCCAACTTTTGAGTCTCGTTCGACTACAACAACTTTTTGACCTTGCTGTGTCAGGGTATAAGCAGCGGCTAGACCCGCTGGCCCAGCTCCAAGTATGTATATTGGCGGCACGTTTTGCTGTGGATAAAGTTTTTATAATTAACGTTTGAGCATACCATACTTTGTCAATAAAACAACTCATTTATCTAAACTTTATATTCGATCGATCGAACTTACTCGATGTCTGTAGGGACACGACACTGCCTTTGGGAAAGTGTCAACTTAAGCCTCAAATGTAGTATCAGTCTTCTGTCTGGCGATAAAGGCCCAGATCCCCCCTAACCCCCCTTAAAAAGGGGGGGACAAGAATCTTCTCAAAGTCCCCCTTCTTAAGGGGGATTTAGGGGGATCTGGTCTCGGATAAAAGCGAGATTTATCAATGGTTTCAGGCGATTGTTGACACCAATGAACGCTGCCGTGCCCCTACTGGTCGATCGAACTTACGCACATTCTCTAGCCGTTGGTCATTCGTCATCAGTCATTTAACCAATGACCAATGACCAATGACTAATGACTAATGACTAATCATCATCATCAAAAGCTTGACTACCGCCGCCAACAGCAACTAAATCAATTTGCTGGCGGTAGTAGTCAACACTCTTGACTTGAACTTCCACCCGATCGCCCAAACGGTACTGATTGCGGTTTTTGCGACCAACTAGAGTTTGCTGGCGCGATCGATATTCATACCAATCATCCTTCAGCGAAGAAACGTGCACCAATCCTTCAACTCG
>JBBSOP010000368.1:0-5449 GCA_038259655.1 Chroococcales cyanobacterium | reverse complement strand
GGCTGGTTTTACTTATCTTATGTGCAGCAAAAAGCTGTAGAAATAGCCCCTGATATTCACGCAGTTTTAGGAGGCGGTGGTAATTCTTTGGTGGTGCAATCTGGCCAAGATGTGCTGGTAGTCGATACAAAATTTCCCCCTGGTTCTCAAAGTTTGCGTAACTGGATTTCGCACAACATAGACTCGCCAGTAACCAAAATTATCAATACCCATTATCACTACGACCACACTCAAGGTAATATCCTTTATCCTGACGCTGAGATAATCGCTCAACATAATGTTCCGGTACTGATGAAAAACCGCGATGGTTCATGGTGGAGTGAGCATCAAGAGGGTATGCCGGCGATCGCTAATTTGGTTGATACAACTGACACATTAAAGTTGGGAAAGCAAGAAATTGTTCTAACTTATCCAGGTGCAGCCCATACACACGGTGATCTCTGGGTTTACTTACCTCAGCAAAACATTATTGCTACTGGTGATCTCTTATTTCACACTTATTACCCATTTTTTGACAAAGGGCAAGGAGGAGTTGCTATTCCTGAAATGATTGCAGCTATTCGCAACATAGCAGCAAAATATCCCAATGCTAAATTTATGCCTGGTCATGGGCCATTGGCTAACGCTAGTGATTTGCGTCGCTATGCAGATTATCTAGAGTTTCTTTACCAAAGTGTAGAACGCGCTTACAACAACGGTTTAAGTGCAGACCAAGCAGTAAAGCAAATTGATTTATCTCAATGGCATCTGAGTATTTTGCCATCTTTTCATAATGGCAACTTGGAATGGGCAACAGCGGCAAATAATATCCGTTCTGTGTATCAAATTTTAAAATCTTCGGCCTCTTAAATTTATGAACCAGGAACATCAAGGATTTCAAGAAGCACTTAACTATCCTCTTTTTAGTGCCATTTTTAACCGTCGTTCTCGACGTATTAGCAAAGGGATTCATTCTGTACCTGCTGGTAGTCTCAGTTATACATCGAAGCAAGAACCGCAACCATTAACTCCTTTAGAAGAAGCATTGTTAATTGCCTCTACAGGGGTAACGGGAGTAACAATGCCCGATATGCCATTTAAAACAGAAGATGGGAAGAATTTAGTCGGTTCCCCAATGTTACAGGTTTACGGTCGAACCGCCAGCAGTCCTGATAATGCTCAGGCGACTCACTTTTTCCTAGTCAACGACTCAGGAACTTACTTTTTGAAACCCCCAGATCAAATTGATCCTTACTACTTTTCCCAGGGAGAACTTACACCAGAACAATTAATTGAATATACAGAAAAATGCAAAGTTAAAGTATTAGACCACCGCCTCGATTTTCCTCGGCAGTATCCTTGTTATCTCGGCAGAAATCGTTATGTTTCTAACGTTCCTGGTAGTACAATTTTGCTGCCGATAGTTGATATGACACAACAATACATCAATGGCATGATGTATCTCTTATCTCAAGATGATGGCTTCCGTCCAACATTTATTGATGACTGGAACTTCTATCGTAAAGCTGGTGTAGATAAGTGGGTTCGCAATGGTTTTCTCAATCCAGAGATGCGAATACCTTTGGGTTTAATGGGAACTTTCCGCATTCATATTGAGGCAGATTTATTAATGCAAAATATCCTCCTGGCCATTCAAGCAATGGGGTTAGGCGGATGGATTCATGCAGCTTTTGCTGGGCCGATTCTATTAGGAGATGAAGAATATGCTCCTAAGTATGGTTCTGGTCTAAATTTCCGTTTTGATAAGCCCAATAAACCTCTGCGACAACTACTGCGATTTATTACTCCTTTACCTGCATGGCGACCTAACCCCGTCGGACTTGATAACGTTATCGAAGGTTTTTGTCCTCCCTACTACAAAAATATGTCAGACGCTATTGATGCACTATTAGAAAGAAAGTATGGCAAGGGGGGACTTTATCAAGACAAACAAGAATGGGACAAAGTTTTTAAACCAGGATTGGCTGCCCAATTTTTAGCAGAAGTGCCTCATTACAAAGAAGAAGTCATTGCTTGTACAAAAGATATTTGTAACTACATTTTTGAAACCTACGGTCGATTTCCGGCTCATGTAGATGCCATGTTTGTCCCAGGAGTTTGGGTACAAGCCCACCATTTAGATTTAGATTATTACGACGAATTTTATCAAGGAGGTTATTCAGAAACCCAAGCCCACCATCAGCATCTTTGGCACGGTGAAGAATAAAATTTTGGATGTTGCTGAATTTGGGTATGAATAGGACTTACGCAAAATTATGAAAAAACGTAGACGCTCCAGCGGCTTGCCGTAGGCTACCACAAAGGACACTAAGGACACGTAAAGCCTACGGCATAGCTACGCTTAGCGCGCAGCGTCTCGCAGAGAAGCAAAGAGGTTTTAGAGAGTTATTGCGTAAGTCCTGATGAAATCGAAATTTACCAACATCAAATTATATCAATATCTTTCTAAAACCACATTTTCCACTTTTTAATTTTTCATTGGAGTGAAGCGACGGTAAGTAAATATGTCTGGTTTAATAATCAACCACAAGCAAAAGTGGTTAAAACTCTTCCAAATCTTGGCAATTTTTCTCACTACTTTATTGTTAGTGGCGACCATTAGCTTTTTGATCATTGAATCGACTTGGGTTAAACAAGATTTCAAAAATCCTCAAGAAGCGTTTAATCACGGCTCTATTGGCACAGAATTAATGCCACTACCAGTTTTGCAAGTGCTTCCCGATATGTTTCCAGAGCAATTTCAACCAGCAGGAAAACAGGTAGGAGATTGGATAGAACAATTTGGATTCATTAAAAGCAAACCGGGAGAAAATGCCGGGCTACCCGTAGGATTTAATCTTTCAAATTACCGACCTAAATCTGGTTCACCTTCTCCTATAAAATTTGTTGGGTTTAGTTGTGCGGTCTGTCATACTTCAACTATCAAACGCTCTCAAAATGATTATGGTTTTTTAGTTGAAGGGATGGGCAATACCTCACTTAACTTTTTGGCATGGGTAGATGCTGTAAAAACAGTCCTACTTGATGAACAAAATTTAAATTTACAATCAATTAGTGCAGCCTATGAAACAAAATTTCAAAAACCTTTAAAAGTTACCGACAAAGTGATGATTGCGCTGTGGTTATCAAATACTAGGCAAACTTTAAAAAATACATTACCAAAAACAGATTTACCTTACAACGGTAAAGATTTAAGAAATTCTGAACTTATTCCTACTGGTCCAATTCGTACTCAACCCTTTAGGAATTTGGTGCGGATTGTGATGAATCGCCCCGCTATGTCAGATAAAGCATATTCTAAATTACCAACAGTATACGAGCAAGAAAACCGAGAATGGGCGCAATTTGACGGCAGCGTTAAAAACCCAATTACTAGAAGTACTCTTGCTGCTTTATCGGCTGGTGCAACAGTTGAAAATTTAGCTTTGCCAGAAATTTCTCATAATATAGTTCAAGCTGCTAAGTATACATCAACGTTGAAAGGGCCTGCGTACCTAGAAGTTTTTCCAGACCAAGGTGTAAGCCGCAATGCTGAAAAAGCAGAACGTGGGCAAATTGTTTATATGCAGAATTGTAGTACTTGTCATGGGTATCGCAATTCTGAAGATAACAAATGGATTAAAGGTCAACTTCAAGGTGAAATTTCTACTTTAGAAAAGATTAAAACAGATGCCGAACGAGTAAATTTTCGCTATTACGATGTAGTTACTGATTATCTATACGATTATTTTCCTAAAAAGCATCCTTTGAAACCCCACAGAGAAGACCTCCGACCTGGCCCTTTAGGAAATACCAAGGGTTATATTAATACTCCTTTGGAATCAGTTTTTACTCGCGCTCCTTACTTACATAATGGCAGTATATTAACCCTGGCAGAGTTAATTAATTTGAAACCTCGACGAGAAATATTTTACCGGGGTAATAATCTTTATGATCCAGTTAATGTAGGTTTAACTTCCCCCGATCAACCAGACGATCAAAATTACTTTAAATTTGACACTCGCATTAAGGGAAACTCTAATCAAGGGCATGATTATCCTTGGTCTTATCAAGGAGAAGGATGGAATCAAGCCGCTTTAGAAGATTTGCTAGAGTTCTTAAAAACTTTGTAAATTGAAGGTCATAATCATGAAACTAGTCAAATATAAAAATCCGATTCATCTAACCGAATTTACCATCACTTTTATAATTTTCGGAATTTCAATTGTGGTGGCATTGATGGCAGCAGAACTAACTCCAAGTTTAATTTATCATCGGACAATTTATTCAGTTTGGGTAACAACAGCATTACTTATACCTGCTCTCTGTTTGTATATACTTCCTGGAGATTCCGAGAAAAAGACCAATTACTGGCTATTATTTTGGAATTTTAGCTTTTTAGCTTATTCAGTCCATTTTTACTATGCTGTATTCGTTACGTACGGCGGGATTATCCAAGCATTTAAAGCTCAGAAATTATGGATTGCTGTATCTAATTATGTGCTAACAGCATGGTGGTCTTTAGATGTTGTTTTAGCATGGTTTACGACATCTGAAGCTAAATGGATAAAGTTACAGCGATTGGCAGCAAATATCTATATTTACATTAGCTTTGTTGTAGCTACCATCGTACTGAAAACAGGGTTTATTCGGGGCTTGGGTATTGTGATGACGATCGCAGTCTTAGTCTGTCTGGGATTGCGAGTTAAATCTTGGATAGCACTCAAACAAAAAACTGCACTTGTGTAAAATTGGTTGCCAAGTTAATGTTCACGATTAAAGCATCTTAACTCAGGAATTGAAAATGAAAATAGGTATTTTAGGCGCTACTGGGATGATTGGTCATCATACTGCTAATGCAGTTTTAGAAAATGGTCATGATTTGGTAGTCATTCATAGAAAAACTTCCAATTTAAAATCAATTAGTGAACTTAACTTCACTTCTGCAATTGGCGATTTGAGTGACAAAGTATCTCTTGCCAAAGCATTTACTGGTTTAGATGCAGTCATCAACTGTGCTGCTTACTATCCCACAAAGCCTTTGCCTTGGCAATCTGAAGTTAAGACAGCAGTTTCACAAATGGAGAATTTTTTTGATGCTTGTACTCAAGCAGATGTCAAGAAAATTGTTTATTTAGGTACAGCGATCGCCTTACCAAAACATCCTGAAGGACTACCCGGTAATGAAGAATTAGTATACACTGAACGACCTGCTGATAAAACTCCTTATGTGCAAGTGAAGTGGGAAATGGATCGCCTGGCTAAGGAGAAAGCCAAAGCAGGTTTACCTGTAGTCATCGGCATACCTTCGATGTGTTTTGGAGAATTTGATTATGGCCCATCTACTGGTCAATTAATTGTAGGAATTGCTAATGGTAAACTTCCTATGTATATCAAAGGTAATCGTAATGTCGTATATTCTGGTGACGCTGGGCGAGGACTAGTTTTAGCTTGCGATCGCGGTAAACCT
>JBBSOP010000367.1:0-5509 GCA_038259655.1 Chroococcales cyanobacterium | reverse complement strand
GCTTGAGGTTTGTTTCGTAGAATTCTGGTAACATTATCATTAAACAGAGCTTATTGCGAATGAATGCTCTTTTTCTTTTACCATATATTGCTGCACTCTTTGTAGTACAAGCATTCTAGACCATTTTGTCTCCCCTCAAGGGCACTAGTAATTATACATTCCATTGCTTTTTGTGCATTAGAAAATATGGAATCTGCTCTAGCTGCCCTCGATTGTAAACCAATCAAAAGCGTTGTAGTGACTGAAACAAGCTGCCAACGTACCTGAAAAAATATCTTCAATAAGCTTTTTGAATCTTTATTTTTTGTTGCTCTAATATCAGCACGTTCATTTGCTGATATAGATGCTTTGAGCCGAGCCAAAGTCAAAGGTAAGTGTTTTATCTGCATAACAAAGATTAGGAAACTGCTTAACTGTCGTGGAGCATCAACTTTTGGAAGAAAAATAATTATTTCGTACCATAAACCCACTATATGGGTTGTCTAAAAAAGTCTATCTGCCAAAAGTGAATGCTCCCAACTGTCCTTTGCCAAAAAGACACACTTTAATTACTAGGGATAAATCTGATTTCCTGTCAAAATCAATTATTTTGCAAAGGAACAATAAAAAAACTCTAGTGCAACTAACTAGAACCAAACCAGTTTTGTAAATTTAATTCAAATTTCTATATATTTTTTTACTATTAAACCCGATTTTAGCAAAATTTTTATTACTATGAATAGTTGACAAAAGACTTTACTTATGTAAATTTACTCTTTTATTTTATCTATACAAAAATAAATTTTACTACAACTTTCTTTATCTATTTTTATTAGACATCATTTAATATCTATGCTTGGCATCAAAAACAGTTATTTTAATGTCATAATGCCCATTTTTGGGACATAATTATCTTTTTTGTGACGAAAATGCCATAAAAACTAAAATCAGTCACAACAACGCACCTATGGTTGCGCCGTTGCACATCTTTAACCGCTTTTATGCTCTTGTTTATTCAGAATGGGGCAATTTATTTTTGTTAATTTTTTATAAAAATGCTTCATAAATAGAAAAATTTAAAGGTTTTATCTTAATGCCGATTGAGTAACATTTTCCGAAATACTACGTTTAGAGAAAAAATACTGCAAAAAATTTGCTTTCTATCACCGTGTATAGTACATTTGTTCTAAATGTCCAGGTTCTGATTTCCCCACTTAGTTGTGGGGTTTTTATTGAGTTTTTGCAGCTAAGTCAATCATTTTTAATCAAAAGCCTGCACGATCGCAAATTCTATAGTCTGTAGTCATGTCTGCTTTGTTTCAAACGCTCTGCCATCTCTAGGGCAAAGGGGTTACTTGCCAGCCATTCCTGCGCTTCCTGTTGTAAAATCAGCGACGGCGATTCTAGCATTAGCAGACGCATGGCCACCTTTTCTAGTTTGATTCGCTCCTGGGGCAGGAAGGATAACTTTTCTATAGTGCAGTATAATTTCAGCCAATGACGTGCTTGAGCAGTTGCCTGAAGTTTCAGTCTGATTGCCTGACGGTAATCATCTGGGCTAAAGCTTTGCTGTTCAAGTGGATCATCCGCTTCTACAGGAATGGGTAGTGAATCTACACACCCGAATTTCGGATGTGTAGTAGTTGGTATAGAAACTGGTACAGAGGGTTCGGCTTCTGAAGTATGTTCACCCTCTAAAGTGTTCTCACAGGTGCTATCAACATCACTATGAGCAGTGGCTACTACATCTGAAATACCTAACCCAGTAATTGTTTCCTCATTTGATAAGTCTTGCTTATTGTCATCAAACGATTCGCTTCGGAAAGGTTGGTATAGGTTTTGCTTATGATTAGTAAAATTTGAAATTTCTGAAGAACTAGAACTAGGATCTGAAGAATTAAAACTGGGAGAAAATTCTTGAATTTGAATTTGAGAAGATTCTTGAATTTGATTAAGTTCAGCTATAGGCGTTGCTGGTGGCAACGCTTTAGCTGAACTCAAGTACAACACCTTCATATATGGGGGGAGTGTGTAAATTTTTGCTGTTTGCTCCTGTATCCCTTGTTTAGTCTGAGTTTCAGACTGCGATTTTTCTAACCACGGGTCTGGTATTTGGGGATATTTTTCAGGAGATAAAATCGCTGGGTTGCTGTCTAGAAGGTCATTTACAGGCTGTTTTGATGCATTTTTTTCTTGGTGGTCGGGATGCCATAGGGGTAGGTATATTGCTTTGTGCAGGGTTGTCTGACTTACTCCTTTGCCATACTGGGCTTTGGATGCGGCGATAATTGCTAGAGCGCGATCGCTTGTCCGTTCTGGAAATGTTAGAGTTTGTTGTAACTGTGCGACAATCAAACGAATCCGCTCTATTGTCTCTTGCTGACGTTGTTCGTTAGGGTGCAGGTTGATGATTTTATTTTCATCTACTCTGCCAAATTGTTCTTTATAACTGTTTACCCGTTGCGGTGTGCCTGGGTACGGGGTGTAAAATCCTTCACAGCACCTTGCCCATTCTTTGGCTCGTTGTTCGATTTCGTGTTGATGGCGACACCAGTTTACATAACCTGGGGATTGGCAGGCTGTGATCACTATATGATCTACTAGTGTCTGTCCGCTTAATTGGCGAAAGACTATGCCGTAACACGCTATGTCTTTGAGCAGTTCGTTGGTCTGTCCGTTTCCTGTCCATCCTTCAGAGATGCGTTGTTCTAGGTCTTGCTTCCATTGCTCGGCTGCACTGCGCTGACGGTAGGGGAATTTTATAATTTTTTTGCTGTTGGCTCGGACTAGTGCTTGGGCTAATGCTTCGTAGTCTTGCCCAGAGGCTGACCAGTTGGCGGCGTTGAGGAAGTCTTCGATGTCGTCTGACCAAGGTTCTAGGCAATCATCGAGTATGTATGAGCCTGTCTGTAAAGGTAAGCGATGGGCGTTAAAGTTACTGGGGCTGCCTTTGCTGTACACTTTACAGTTGGGGAATATTTCTAGTTCTCCTCCTTTGATTTTGAAGCCTGCTGCTTCTAGGGTCTGCTGGATGGTACAGGCTAAGGTATAGGAATGTTGTTTTTCTTCTAGGAAATAATATATATGCAGTCCGCCACTATCGCTTGATTGTATGGGTATTGGTCTGCATAAGCCGATTTCTTCTAGGCTGGCTAATAGCTGCCGGTATTTTATTTGGCTGTTTGATGGGTGTAGCTGGCTTTTTCTGTCTAGGTCTATTAGTAGGTAGTTGGTTTGTTTGGTAAACCGCAGTCCTATTAAGACATCGGGGTTTAAGTATTGTTGCCACAGGTTACGCGGCTGTAAGGGGTAGCGGGTTTCTGTTTGCCACTGTGGGCGTTCACCACTTTTTGGGGTGGGGGCGTAGATGAATCCCCAACCATGATGGAAGTATTCTAGAAACCTTTGTCCTAGTTGATCTAATGGCTGTAGGGTAGATTGTGCTGCTGTGTTTGCTTTGGCTTTTGCCATTTTTCTCTCTCCGATGATGATTGGTTCATCGGAGCTACCCACACTTTTTAGGTTCGGAGTGTATCTTTCTTGGCGTGGGGTGTTGGCGTAGGGTGTAATTGTTGAAGAAGAATTCAGAAGTCAGAATTCAGGAGTCAGAATCAATCCGTCGGGGATTCATCCGCCAGTCATACAGAATTCATGCTGAATTCTGACTCCTGACTCCTGAATTCTGTTCGATAATCTTTTCCTACACCCAACATCCAATACCCTAAGCCCTTCTTGGTTCTTAAACCCTACCCCCTACCCTCTCATTTGAAGGTTCATTAGCGGTGTTTATATCAAATGTCACCAACGGCTACAAACAAAAATTTTCCAATTTGCTCAAAAATTAATTTTCTTGTCAAAATGGCTGTAATCCTTAGCCTGAAGCTCTCATAGTCAATTTTAGAAGGTTGATGTCACCTGATTTAAGTTGCACTAATTTTGCCTTTATGACCCAGACATTGCTACATTGAAATTGTTTATAAAAAATATTGACGGTTAGTCGTTAACCGCTAAACGTATGTCTGGCGTGTGGGCAGCTAGCCGATTTCTTTTTTTACCTACTTGACACAAATTGATTAGCGACTGGTATAATACCTGGCGCTAGCTTTTGGGTAGTAAAGAAAGCAGAAATCAGCCCTTTGCATTATTTTTTTTAAAAAGAAAAGTGCAGTTTTTGATTGAAAAAATCCATTATTCACGACGTTATCCTCTTCTACGAGGCATCTAGCCGTCAAATCATCCCTCAATTATTCCTGGCTCAATAGCTTTTGCCAATACTCTGCTTGAATTCAGAGTGGGGATAAATTATAGCGGTAGATGCTTTTTTTACTATTTGTCCAAAAAAAAGCATAAAGTGTCCCGCTCTGTGTGCTAATATTGGCAACAGACAGGTACACGTAGGTTACGAGTGGTGAGTCCTCGTCAGTTTGGAACAATTTGGTGTTTTGACCGGCAAGTCTTTATCGCACCGAAACAGTTCTACAACGACTCACATTTATTCTGACTATTTGAATATGCTGTTTTGGTCGTTACTTCCTCCCTTGTAAAGACTAATTGCAGTTTTACGTGCAGACTTACTCTCGCTAGAGTAGCATGAAAAGCGGCTCGACCGTATAAAAACAGATTTGTCTGTCTGGTCTTGTAGGCTTAAAACATTCAAGCGAACATTTAAGCAATTACGTACAAACAGCGATCGCTCCTTGGTTGGAGTGGTCGCTTTTTTCAATCGCCCTCCAGAAATGTTAAGTAATTTTAATGATGTTTCCTTCATGTTGCAATCAACCCATTTATTGTATTTACGTCTTTTGAAGGCATTGAGTTAATTTCGTTTTTCTTGACGTGCTGACCAGTCCCTTGGGTCTGTCACTGGCTCAAAATCATAATCTGGCTTGTTTGGTTGATTTTCCTCCGTCATGTTTGGCGACTATTAGTTTTGTTGCATATATCCCAATTCGGTTAATCGGTCTTTTAAAAGTTTATTTACGGCCGCATTAGAACTAATCATTTGGTCTTCTGCGTATTTGTCCAGAGCCTCAACTATTTCATCTAAATATCGAGTTGTCCTATTTGTTGTCGGTTTTTTCTGGCGGGCCATGAAAGTAATCATAATTTTTCTATCTCTACATTAGATTGATTACATCTACTCTAACTAAAGTGATACCACATTAGTATCAGCAAGTCTAATAGTTTTTGAACAAGATATTTAAAATAATGATACCAATCTACAACCATAGTGATACCATTTTAGTTACACATTAGTTATTATATTTATATGCGTAAAGCGAATACGTTAAGCCTGAATCATGACAACTAGGATGTGACAAGCACGTTTGAGGTAACGTGTCTCTGCAATTTTTAGTAAGAGTTTGGCAGATCCAGACTTAGGGAAATAGTAACCCAAGTTGCGGGTAATAAAATGCCGGATTGTGCGTAGAGATTCAATAGGGAAGAAAGGCATCAAAAATTTACGATGGCGATGTAGAAGCAACCATCAGTGATAGATAAATCATTTGTATTAATATTAACTTGTTAG
>JBBSOP010000366.1:0-5521 GCA_038259655.1 Chroococcales cyanobacterium | reverse complement strand
CTGTGTAGATTATGCGGAACTGAGCCTGTTGTAACTGTGGACTGTAGAGATTCAACTCTGCTACTGAAACAGCACCAGCCGTAGCTTTTCCCTCAGCTACCCATTCCAAAACGGTTTTAGGTGTAGGTGCAGACAATATCTCAGCCAGTGTTAACCCATAAAGGTTGTAAAGAGGTAAATAATATCCTGTGACTGAACCTCGTTGACCTAAAGCAACTGTTTTACCTTGTAGCTGTCTCAATTCCTGAATCGGACTGTCTTTGCGAACCACTAATACTGAGCGCAAATTACTGACACCGACTAAAGGAAACACAGGTATATATTGGTAACGAGCGATCGCCACAGCCGCTAACCCTGGTGGCGCAAATACTAATGACCAAGCTTGAGATTCCAAGCGCTCAATCGCTTTATTTTCATTAAAAGTAGGCTCTAGGCGAACGCGTGCTTTTGTGTTTTCAGCTAAGTAATTATTGAATTTAGCATATCGATTAATTATCTGTTCGTCCCCATCATAATTGAGGACTCCAATGTTTAACACACCTTCAGATTTTGGTGTTGATTTGCAGCCAACACTTGTCCAACATAGCAACTGTAAAATAAACAAACGACGTGGAAATTTCCCAAACATCACTAAATTTTAGTTAAATAAATAATCCTGCGATCGGGGATAATCTAGATAGGCTAAACTGAATTAAAGCCTAGTTGTTTTATCCTAAAAAATTAATGTTTATTAACTTTTTGAGTAGCGCACATCAATAATATTAGATTAAGTATAGATACTCATTTCTTATGTAAATTTTTATTATAATAACATGTTGAACAACTTAAAAATAGGTACTAAATTTAACCTAATTTTGATGCTAGTTTTTATAGTCAGTATTTTTGTGAGTGGTGCTGTCTTATCTAGAGTGCTTGAGCAAAAAGCCCAAAATGAAGTAACTTCTCAAGCGCAGATTCTGATTAGAACAATGAACTCAGTCAGAAATTATACACAAAATCATGTAAATCCCTTATTAGCATCTAGGTTAGAAACCGAACCAGTATTTATTCCAGAGACAGTACCAGCGTTTTCAGCTACAGAAGTATTTGAAACTTTACGTAAGAATGAAGAATACGAGAATTTTCTTTATAAAGAAGCAACTCTTGATCCTACCAATTTACGGGATAAAGCTGATAATTTTGAAACTCAACTTGTAGAGCGCTTTCGTAACGAACCTAGAACTAAAGAACTTTCTGGCTTTCGCACATTACCTGAAGGCCAAGTATTTTATATCGCCCGCCCACTAATCATTACAGAACAAAAATGTCTGCGATGCCATTCCACACCAGATCAAGCACCTAAGAGTCAGTTAACAACTTATGGTACAAAAAATGGTTTTGGTTGGCGACTCAATCAGATTATTGCTGCTCAAATCATTTCTGTCCCTTCCGAAGATGTTTTTCAGAATGCCCGCCAAAGTTGGTTGTTGATTATGGGACTCTTAATTACTATCTTTGCTGTCGTGATTCTTTTAATTAACTTTTTGATCAAAAAAACTGTGATTCAAAGAATTAGAAAAATAGAAAAGATAGCTCAAAAAGTTAGTACTGGTGATATGAGTGCTGATTTTGAAGAAAAATCTCATGATGAAATAGGGGGGTTAGCAGCAGCTTTTAATCGGATGAAATCTAGTTTAAAAATAGCTATGGATATGCTTAATCAGCAAAATAATTAATTGAATAAATTTGAGATATTAACCGAGTAAACGCTGCTGAAATTGCCCAGCTTGTTGAGGATTATTAATATGGGTGGCTAAAACTCGCACCAGTTCGGCGCGAGAAATATTTGGAGAAGTTTTTATAGCTTTTTGAACAAGAAAAGTAGCTATAGGTCCAATAAAATTAGCTAATTCTTGCTCACATCGATGTACAAAAGCATCATTAATTAGTGTAATTTCTCTTATCGGTAAATTACTTGTATTTCCCGACTGCTGTGTAGGTTCTTCAAATAATAAAGTTGCCTGTTGCTTAAACTTAGTTTGTTGATGTTCTCTCAGGTGAAAGGCCAAATTATTGATTAATTCTTGGTAATTAGGTGCTGAAGCTTTAACTTGTCGTAATAATGTAGGGGCTACAGGTCCAACAAGTTCCAAAAGCATTTTTTCGAGATGTTTGTGTTGTGTTGGCGATAGATTACAAGCAGGTGAGTATACAGTTGCATTTTGTGGGGAAAACTGTGTTACAGGTAATTGTAATTGAGTAAATGTTTTGTTAGTAAAAGTATCGATTTGCCCAAGTTCCTCTAGAACCTCCGTTGCAGACTGATAGCGTTCTCTGAAGTGATGTAATACCATCTTAGATAGTATAGATGCTAACTCAGGACTGACATTAGCCAAATGCTGCCAGAGAATCTCTCCTGTATTCTGGTCTTCCTCAAGCTGCCTGGGATGTAACCCTGTCAGCGCTTGGATACTAATAACACCCAAAGAATAAATATCACTATTAGGACGGGGTTTGCCTCGTCCTTGTTCTGTAGACATATATCCTGGTGTACCAATCGCAATGGTAGTTTCTGTGCGTCCTGGAGCTGAGAGCAGTTGAGTTTGAACTTGCTTGACTGCGCCAAAGTCAATTAGCACTAACTTGCCATCTTGTTGCCGTCTAATGATATTTTCTGGCTTAATATCTCGATGGATAACTTTATGTCCGTGAATAAACTCCAAGATTCCCAAAACCTGTTGCAGAAGTTGAATAACTTGGTCTTCTTTCCAAGGTTGATTTGATAATAGTTCTGCTGTCAGAGAATACCCTTCAATAAACTCTTGCACTAAAAAAAACTCTTTATTATCCTCGAAGTAAGCTAAGAGTCGAGGAATTTGGTCATGATGTCCCAATTGTTCTAGAGTTTCTGCTTCACTTGTAAATAGTCGTCTAGAAGTTTGCAGAAATTCAGGATTGTGAGTAACAGGCTTAAGGTGCTTGACAACACACTTAGGGAAACCAGGTCGGTGGGTGTCTTGAGCAATGTATGTTTGACCAAATCCTCCTCCCCCTAAAACCTGGAGGACTCGGTAGCGTCCGTCTAGTAACTTTCCTAACATTGTATTACTTCCTAAGTCCTCACCTTAATCTTGACATAACCACCAGTGTTGGTAGTACCAATCTAAGAGGAAAATAGGATACCGCACTTTATACCCTGGCTTGTGTGATTTAAGTCCTCTGGCTATTGACTATTAACAGTTGATTGTTGATTAATTATTCACTTCTGGAGTAAATGTAACTTCTTTAATAGCACCAGCATTCCCAAAAGGCTTGGCTGGTTGATTGTTAACAGAAATTAATACAGCACCTGCATTACCTGAGCGTACAATCAACTTTTCTTTTGCCGTCCAAGTTCTGCGTTCTCCCTTTGTTAATTCGCCGACAAATTCAGTTTTGCCATCCACTTGCACTTTCAACCATGATTTACCTTGAAGTTCTAAAGTGACTTCGACATTCTGATTTGTTGTGCTTGTAGAAGGCGCTATAGCTAACGAAGATTCAGGTGATGGTGCTGTTGTCTGTTCAGCAGTGGGTATTGAATCTTGTTGCTGAGCTTGGGATTCAAGGGCGGGTAATAAAGATTCAGATGACGGTGTTGTTTTTTGTGTAGAATTAGCTATTAAATTTTGTTGCTTGGTCACAAACTCGACTATCAGTCGAGGATTGAGTACATAGACAAGTCCAATGGCGGCAACTATGAGTAATAGAGCATAGGGTATGAAAAGAGGTATACGTATCTTTGCTTTTTTGTCTAAATTTTGACTATTATTAGGACTGGTCTTGGTATATGGAGGTGAAACATTAATTGTAAAACTGTTAGCTAAAGCAGTACCATCAAGTCCTAAGGCATCTGCATAGCGACGAATAAATCCTTGGACATAAACAGGTTCAGGTAATTCTTCAAAATGACCTGCTTCTAAAGCTTGCAAGCAATTTTTTTGAATATGTGTTTTTGCAGCTACTTCTTCTATACGGATAGATTTTTCTTGTCTTACTTGCAGTAAATATTGACTTATTTCTTTTAATTGCTCGGTTTGAGCCTCATTTAAGAGATTCACGGTCTTATCCCAGTAGTGATTATTTTTACTATGCAACAGTGAAATTGTTTAAGTATCGTAGCTATTTTTACGATTTGTCTAAATTATTTGAATAGTCTAATTTTAATTTGAAAACAGCACCCTTGCTTGGCTAGTTAATAATTACTATCCTTAACAATACTTATAAAAGTATAAAATGTTGTGCATGATTTTTAATAAACTGCAACTTGTAATACAATCATGGTTCCAGCCATTACTCTTAGTCAGTATAGTTGCAGCGATCGCTTATTTGGTTATCTGTCTATTTCTTTTGGTGCAGCAACCGAGATTTATCTTCTTTCCCTCCAGTGTGATTGAAAAAACACCAGAGTTTTTCGATATCCCCTACAAGGAGGTTTGGTTGCCTGTACCAGTGCGTTCAGGTAAGGTGGAGCATCTACATGGTTGGTGGATTGAGTCTAACCAAGCCGATGCCAAAGTCTTGTTATATCTGCACGGTAACGGGATCAATATTGGCGCTAATTTAGCTCATGCTAATCGGTTTCATCAATTAGGATTTTCGGTTTTGCTATTTGATTATCGGGGATACGGTCGCAGTGAAGGTGCTTTTCCTAATGAAAAGCGCGTTTATCAGGATGCAGTTACAGCTTGGAACTACTTAGTAGAAGAGCAGCAGATTCCACCAAGCCAAATTGTAATTTATGGGCATTCTTTGGGGGGTGCAATAGGCATTGATTTAGCGCTCAAACACCCAGAAGCAGCCGGATTGATTGTAGAAAGTTCTTTTACTTCTATCCGAGATTTAGTCTCTTATCGAAATTTGTTTCAGATATTTCCCGTTGATTTAATTTTAAACCAGCGGTTTGAATCGATTAAAAAAGTACCACAGTTGAAAATACCAGTTTTATTTATTCATGGTACTGTCGATTCTACTATCCCATCTTTCATGAGCCAAAAGCTATATGCTATTGCTCCTGAACCAAATACATTGATTTTGGTTCCAGGTGCAGAACATAACAATGTAGCTGTAGTTGCTGACGTTGAATATCTGCGATGGATCAAGTCTTTTGTCAGGCAATTATATACTGGTATGTTGTTTGAGACCAGATAGTAAAAAATAAAGAAAATAGCACTTATATTGCAATTTAAATGCCGATTAGCTTAGAGGTGTTTGCTGCAAATAGTGGCAACACAGACTATGATTTTCAACGTATAGTCAAGACTTTAGTTCTGGGAAAAGAAGGACTAAAGTCCTGACTACAAACAGACCTGCTACAGTTATCAGTTAACGTGAATTCGATGAACCTCTCCCCAACCCCTCTCCGACGCGGAGAGGGGCAGAAATTCACTAGTTTTGAACGAAAAAATCAAGGTTTCAAAGCCTCTCCCACCGTGGCTACGGTGTACACACAAGTCTTAAAATTCTCCCTAGTACTTGGTTTGGTCATCTAGCTTTAGGTTGT
>JBBSOP010000365.1:0-5522 GCA_038259655.1 Chroococcales cyanobacterium | reverse complement strand
TATCTTGAACAGAACTTCTATACAAGTGACTCGGTTAGTTCGACCGATTTGGATGATTACTACAAGTTTTATACTCTCTATGGGCCGTCAACCCTATACGCCCCTCTGAATGGCTTGTCAGCCGATACCGACATCTACCTCTACGACCAAAACCAGAACCTAATTGCTAGTAGTACCCTCGGCGGCAACCAGAGCGAGACGATCAACGCTTCGCTACAGGGGAATCAGTACTACTACGTTAAGGTACACTCCTATTCAGGAGGCTCTACAAACTATGGGCTGTACCTATACAACGACTATTCTGGTTCAACCTTAGCAACAGCAAGGGATATTGGCACTAGCTGGGGTCAAACCAGTAGTAAGTATTTGCCTTATGGCAAGATTAACTGGCAAGACTATCTCGACTACCGGGATAACATCGATGTCGTGAAGTTCACGATGGAAGCCCCTGGCACCATCAGTCTGCGGATGAAGGACTTCACCTATACTGGTGGGCTACAAGCCACTATGCAATTGCTCGACTCCAATGGCAACGTACTACAGAATGTCTTTGGTACGGTGGGCAATGGTCTTAATGTTGATCGCTACTCTGCTCCTGCTGGCACCTATTACGTCAAGTACACCCAGACTTACGGCTCCGACCCGTATACCCTCCGTATCGTCACTGATTACGCGGGTGACACTACTGGCACAGCACGAAACTTAGGTAACGTCAGCGGCAGCAGTCGTCGCTTGTATGACATGGTAGGAGGTTCATTTGGGCTGCCAACCTATGAAGATGCTAACGATCTCTACAAATTCACCCTAGATAAGACCTCACCAATCGATTTACGGTTGGACATCGACACCTCTGCCTTCCCAACTCCCACCTTCGATGCTAATTTACGCCTCGCCCGTGACACAAACAACGACGGGTTTATTTCCGCAGGAGAAGTTTTCCTTTCATCGTCGAACCCAGGAGACGATCAACTCTCAACCACCTTAGGGGCAGGCACTTATTACATTCAGGTGGTGCCAAACGGAGCTTATACCAGTTATCAGCTCGATCTAGATTCAGACTTCGATGCTGTTTCTAGCGATTCAAAGCCGTATAACAACATGTCAAAGGCGCGATCGCTCGGTGCTTTAATTGGAGAGACACCCTTTAATTTAAGTGATGGGTTTGGCATCAGTGCGGGTGATTTCTCCGATTACTTCAAGTTCACAATGACCACTGCGGGCAAACTCTCGGCTTCAGCATTTAATAATTCCTACTACTCTAGAGCTACCCAGAATCCCACCCTGTCAATTGTCCGAGACTTGAACAATAATCAACGACTCGACACTGGTGAAACAATTACGCCGTTTAGTGTTGGTTCGTTGACTGCCAATCTATCAGCAGGAACGTACTTTCTGCATACGGGTGGTACCGGTGAACAAGCCGCCTACAACATTAGACTGGTCTCAGACTATGCCGGAAATACCTTAAGCACAGCCCGCTCACTAGTAGCGATTACTGGGGCAACGCCACCTAACCAAACTTTCCAGGACTACATTGAACAATCCTTCGATACCTCCAGTGATGTCAACGACTTCTATCGCTTTAATCTGCCAAGTACCTACGAAGTCACGCTAAAGACGATTGGCGTTGCCGGTGAAGATTTATCACTTTCACTAATCAAAGATGTCAACAACAACAATACGATCGATGCAGGTGATATCTTAGCCACATCAAACGCTTTAAACTCGCCTACAGAAAGTCTCTCACGGGTACTTGGGGCTGGCAAATATTTTGCGCGGGTTCAAGGAGTTAACGGTTCCACAAACTACACGCTGACCTCAAAGTTCGTTAGCCCTACCCAAGATCCTGATGACACGATCACTGAAGTTCAGAATCGTTCAGCTAATATCAAGACACTAGGTCAGTTCGTTGACTTTTCCTTAAATCCCCAAACTGATGTCGATCTGGTCAAGTTTACGGTCTCAGCTGGGCAAAGGGTTGGGTTCGATGTGGATTCTCGCAATGGGTCAAACCTCAACACTTACCTGAAGGTTTTCAGTTCAAACGGCACACAACTCGCGGCTAACAACGATGGAGCCGCGCCTGGTGAAGCCTCTAGCCAGTTCTCCTATTTGGCTTATACATTTACTCAGGCGGGCACATACTACGTCGGTGTATCACTCAACCCAAACTCTAATTACAACGCGGTGACAGGTCTTGGAGATGTAGCTGGTTCGGGAGCTACGGGAAACTATCGTCTAACGCTGAACGATCTCGGACGAGTGTTCACCGGCGATAGTGGAAACAATACGATTTCTGGTGGTAGCGGCAACGATATCCTTAATGGGGGTGGGGGCAATGACACAATTACAGGTGGTGGCGGCAACGATATACTGATTGGTGGTACTGGTAATGATCTACTAGTCGGTGGTGCTGGTAATGATGTGCTAACTGGAGGTAATGGGGCAGATGCTTATCGGTTTACCGCTCTTAGCGATCGCCTAGATACAATTAATGACTTCAGTGGCTCTGGTGGTGACAAGATTCAGATATCTGCCGTAGGCTTCGGTGGGGGATTGATCGCAGGCACCTTAAGCTCAGGCCGTTTTCGTTCCGGTGCAGGTATTATGGCAGCAAACACGACAACTCAGCGTTTTATTTACAATACGACGAATGGAGCTTTGTTCTTCGATGCCGATGGCAGCTTAGGTGGATCTGCACCACTACAGATTGCCGCCTTATCCGGCAGTCCTGCCTTGATTAACACCAATATTGTAGTTATCTAAACGCCAACGAGGATTTGGATGGAGAAAAATTGATTAACGCTTGCAAGATTTGACAGTAATGACTCTGGTGTTCTCATCTAATCAATAACCGCTATAACTTTTGTGATTGTTAGTAAGTATGGTTCGCAATAATAAAGCAGATCTGGAATTTGCCGAGAAGACAAAACGGGTTAACTTTGCATTTTATCGCGCTCAATAACTACTAGTAATTGTGGGTTGTCATTCACTGTTTAATCAGCAGCGAGGACAAATCGGAAATATGTACTCCAAAGTTTCTAACATCGTGCGTCTACATGGAGGTTTCGTTGATGTTTCTCGCTTACTCAGCTAAACCTATTGATGACAATCTTAAGAATATAGTAGACGAAATTGAAACCCAAAGTTCTAACTTGTCGGTTTTAGCAGCGCGTCAATTTCGTTATAGCTTGTGTCAAAATCGTGTAGAAATAACTATTAAAGAACCACGCGAATTTAACGTACTTGAAGAATTTATCATTCGTGCTGGAATTGAATTTGACCCGCCACCAACAGAAGATGAATTAGCATCTATACTTGGGCTTGATATTATATTTATCCGCAGTACAACTAAAAATCTTCGGACATTACAAACTCTATCAGCAACATCCCCAATTACAGTTACTTCTGAAGGCCGTTCATTTTATGAGAAAGGTTCTGTACCACAGCCCCCATACTCTGTACAAATTTATGCTATTTCAGATCCTCTAAATAAACAGCTGACTTTTCAATCTGAACCTTTAAGTGATGTTTCATCAAAACGACCTGATTTAGCAAAGTTTATAACTATTGATAATACGAGTAATAACATTTCTTCCTTATCACTTGCTGAAATTCAACAAAGTATTCAAGCTTCAGTTTTAGGGCTTCATATCCCAGAAGAAGGAAAAATCGTTACTTCCTGTAGAGTAGTGGGTACAAATCAAATAATTGGCAAAGAAATATCACTTTTTGTCTTCTTCGATGTTATTGAAGATAAATTGAGCATCCAATTAAGAAACGGCAAACAAATTTTAGAATCGGCATCAAGTTGGCTAGAATCACTACAAGCTGAAGGTAAAATATCTTTGCAAGTATTGTGTGAATTGTCAGATGAAACCATCAATTTTGAACGTCAAGTAATCCTAAATCAGAAAAATTCAGAAGTTGAGACGAGACTCGAAAAGATTCAACAGCAAGCGCTAAGAAATATCACACCAAATAATTCTTCAGAAATAGGTACAGCGATACAGTTACGTGATGGACAAATTTCTCAAGCTTTTGCAGAAGTTTTAAATTCCGCTAAACATCAAATTCTCATTTATTCACCTTGGATAACTCAATCAGTTATAGATGAAAAATTCCTAACTCTGCTACAAAAGTTAGCAAATCGTGGAGTTTGGGTTTTAATTGGATATGGAACTGCACAGCGACAAGAAGATGAAGATAAACTAATTCCACCACAAATAGAAGAAAAACTTCGCTCAATAAAAACTCCTGATAATTTGCCGTCTGTACAGGTTTTCTGGTTGGGAGATTCTCATATTAAAGAAGTAATAGTTGATCGAGAAATCTATCTTTGTGGCTCTCACAACTGGCTTTCTTATCGTGGTGACTATTTACCAAGAGGTGAATCAGTCTATAAAGTCACAATTCCCCAACAAGTTCAAGAAGCTTACGAATTTATTGCTAATCGCTGGCAAAATCACGCTCAACAGTTATGGGAAAATGCTCTCAAAAACCGTGACTTACAACTAGCGGAAGAAGCTTTATATATTTGGGGCGCTTTAGGTTTAGAAGATATAACACTAAAAAAAATAGAGCAGAATAACTGGTTAGAACTTCTCAGTGTGTGGTTGAATATTCTACTTCCAGGATTAAGGACACATAACATACAAACTGATTCAGCAAGTATTAAAACAGCACTTTTATTACTCGCTCAAGTTTCTATTGACTCAAAATTTATCGATTCATTACAACAAGCATGGCGTAAAGTTATCGGCGCGATCGCTACTAATAATCGTCAAGCTGCTTTAAACTTACTCAATGACGAAACATGGGCGCAGTTTTTACGTATCCAAATTGCCCATGAAAGTGATTCACCCGATAAATTTATCTCCCAACAAACAAAACCTCAAAAGCAAAATCAAGAACAAAAAAAGACAAAAAAACCACAAAAAACTTGATAATCACATTCTTTCTCAGATTCTCGACTTTAATCTCCTCCTCCGCGTCTCTGTCTTGAAAAGTTTGTTACGGAGGGAAACCCTCCGACGCTCGCAGACTCGCTACCGCTACGCTATGACAACTTTTCGCTGCGCCTCTGCGTGAAAAAATCTTACTTTATCAGACGTGATATTACATATAAACCTCAAGATATCTATCCTTCTTATTACTTTTGGTCAAACAATTCTTAACTTCGGATTAACTCAAATTGTAGATGCAGAGATTCGTCTAATTAGATACAATTTACAAGCAGGGAAAGCCGAGGAGAAGTTATCAAGTGGCGCTATTAAAAGGCTTTGAGATTGAGATGTACACTGGCACACCTCAAGGTGAAATAGTCGGTCTCTCCGACAAAATAGTCGGAGTTTTAGATGGATTTATGCGGGAACCAGATAGCCGCAATGTGGAATACGTAACCGACCCATCCAGCAATTATGAGAATCTCTTGTGCGCCTTGTTGCGTCCCAGGCAGGAGTTACGAAACTATCTCCAAAACTTGGGCGATTACACCTTAATACCAGGCAGTACTCTATCTT
>JBBSOP010000364.1:0-5539 GCA_038259655.1 Chroococcales cyanobacterium | reverse complement strand
AATTCAAATCAAAACATTACCGCCAATCAATCCAATATCCACAGAAAGTAAAGCAGGTTGACGATTGTTTGAAGTTTCCTGGCAAGCTATGCACTGTCAAAGCAAAAATTCATCGACCACTTGATGGAGTAATTAAAACCGTCACAGTCAGTAAATGTTCAACGGGTAAATACTACGCTTCTGTATTGATGGAACAGGAAGGCGACTACCCTGCATCAAGCAGTGACGGGAAAGTTGTTGGGATTGATTTGGGTATTACAGACTTTGCGATTACCTACAATGGCGAGAAAGTTTCCAAATATCCCAACCCAAAACATCTAGCCAAATATGAAAAGAAATTAGCCAAAAAACAACGCATTGCTGCACGCAAAGTAAAAGGCAGTAATCGTCGTAAAAAAGCAATAAAGATTGTAGCTAGGGTATATGAGCAAGTTAGCAATGTCCGCCAAGACTACCTACACAAATTATCTACAAAGATAGTTGGTAACAACCAAGTCGTAGTAGTTGAAAACCTAAATGTCAAGGGCATGGTTCGTAACCACAAACTAGCAAAGGCAATATCTGATACGGCTTGGGGAACTTTCATCAACTTCTTATCCTATAAACTAGAGCGTAGTGGTGGGAAGTTGGTAGAAATAAATCGATGGTTTCCTAGTTCCAAACTCTGCTCTAACTGTCATTACCAAATCTCGGAATTACCTCTAAATGTACGCCAGTGGACTTGTCCTAGTTGCGGCACACATCATGATAGAGATGGCAATGCGGCGCAGAACATCAGAGCAGAAGGTATCAGAATGCTGTCCTCCTCTGGGACGGGGGAGGCTAACGCCAATGGAGAGGAAGTAAGACCAATTCGAGGACGCAAGTCTAAGATGCGGCATTCCTCCGTGAAGTTGGAAGCCCACAATGTACCGTCAGGTCAGTGTGGGTAGTTCACTCATTAGTATCCAGTATTAAAGGTATTTCTATAAATGCCTTGAGTAGATGCAAAGTAGTAGTTTTAGTAGTTCACAATGGTAAACAGCAACTGCCTCTCAACTTTCTTTTCGGCAACGACTTCCCACTGTAGTAAAACTTATGGCATTCTCTTCTATTGTGCGTGCCTTGGCGCGATCGCCACTCAGCACTGAACTCCTAACCAAACTAAATCGGCAGCAAGATTTACGGTTAAATGGCATCTCTCGCCTACCTAAAGGTTTGGTGGCTTCGGCACTAGCACAAAATTCAGGCAAGAATTTATTTGTAGTAGTGCCAACCCTAGAGGAAGCCGGACGCGTTTACGCACAGTTGGAGATGATGGGATGGCAAACTGTACATTTTTACCCCACCTCTGAAGCGTCTCCTTATGAGCCTTTTGACCCCGAAACGGAAATGACTTGGGGACAAATGCAGGTTTTAGCAGACCTTTTAAAGAATGAAAACAAAGAAAATTCCTCCTTCTCTACGGCGATTGTCGCTACAGCTGGGGCGCTACAACCTCACCTACCACCTCCAGCAGCCTTTACACCCTTTTGCTTTACCCTGAAGCCAGGGATGGAATTTAACCTCAAAACCTTCAGTGAAAAAATCACGACTTTGGGGTACGAACGAGTGCCTTTGGTGGAAACAGAAGGACAATGGAGCCGACGCGGTGATATTGTTGATATTTTCCCAGTTTCATCGGAGTTACCAGTACGACTGGAATGGTTTGGCGATGAAATCGAGAAAATTCGAGAATTTGACCCTACAACTCAACGTTCAGCTATTGACAAAATTGACCAAATTGTTCTAACTCCTACTAGCTTTGCGGCGATTCTTGCAGATCAACTGCAAAATAATCCTCAATTTCAAGCTTTAACCGCTGAATTAGATACTGATTCAGAAATTAACATCGGGAAATCAGGATTACTAGAAGGTAGCCGTCGCTTTTTGGGGTTAGCCTTTGAAAAACCAGCTTCTTTACTGGACTATTTCGGCGAAAATACCTTAATTGCGATCGACGAACCAGAACAATGTCATGCTCATAGCGATCGCTGGGTAGAAAATGCTGAAGAGCAGTGGGGAATGGGGCATGGGGAAGAGTCTAACGCGACTTCCCTAACATTACCGAAAATTCATCGGTCTTTTGATGAATGTCTGGCTGATGTTGTGAAATTTAAAACATTATATTTCTCGGAACTCGCGGAAGAAAATAGCGGGATTAATTTAGCGAGTCGGTCTGTACCAGTTACGCCGCATCAGTTTGGTAAACTTGCACAAACACTCAGGCAAGAACGCGATCGCAATTTTTCGATCTGGTTGATTTCTGCTCAACCTTCCCGTTCTGTTTCTCTATTACAAGAACACGATTGTCCGGCGCAATTTATCCCCAATCCCCGCGATTACCAAGCCATTGATAAGCTCAATATTAACCACATACCAATCGCCCTCAAATATTCCGGTCTAGCGGAACTCGAAGGATTTATTTTACCAACCTTCCGCTTGGTAGTTGTCACTGACCGCGAATTTTATGGGCAACATTCCCTAGCGACACCTGGCTATATTCGTAAGCGTCGCCAAGCTACGTCTAAACAAGTAGACCCCAACAAACTGCGTCCAGGGGATTATGTAGTTCACAGAAGCCACGGGATTGGTAAATTTGTCAAGTTAGAAAGTCTAACAATTAACCATGAAACCCGTGATTATTTAGTAGTACAGTATGCCGACGGTTTACTGAGAGTCGCCGCCGACCAAGTAGGTTCTTTATCCCGATTCCGCGCCAATGGCGATAAAGCCCCAGAACTTCATAAGATGACTGGTAAAGCTTGGGATAATACTAAAAACCGAGTCCGCAAAGCGATCAAAAAGTTGGCAGTAGATTTGCTCAAACTTTATGCTGCAAGATCCAAACAAGAAGGTTTTTCCTATCCCGCAGATATGCCTTGGCAAGAGGAAATGGAAGATTCCTTTCCTTACCAACCCACAACAGACCAGCTAAAAGCTGTGCAAGATGTAAAACGAGATATGGAAAGCGATCGCCCGATGGATCGTTTGGTATGTGGTGATGTTGGTTTCGGTAAAACAGAAGTGGCAATTCGCGCTATTTTCAAAGCTGTCACCTCTGGTAAACAAGTCGCACTTTTAGCACCGACAACTATTCTTACCCAGCAACACTATCACACCCTCAAAGAACGTTTTGCTCCTTACCCTATAAATGTCGGCTTACTTAATCGTTTCCGCAGTGCTGAAGAACGCCGTAATATTCAAAAACGATTAGCAGAGGGTGAATTAGATATAGTTGTCGGCACACATCAACTTTTGGGTAAAGGTGTATCCTTTCGTGATTTGGGACTGTTGGTAGTAGATGAAGAACAGCGATTTGGGGTCAACCAAAAAGAGAAAATCAAAAGCTTAAAAACTCAAGTTGATGTGCTTACCCTGTCTGCGACTCCCATACCCCGTACCCTATATATGTCTCTGTCAGGGATTCGGGAAATGAGTTTGATTACTACACCACCTCCCACCAGAAGAGCAATTAAAACCCATCTTTCGCCGCTAAATTCCGAAAGTATCCGTAGTGCTATACGTCAAGAACTAGACAGAGGTGGACAGGTATTTTATGTAGTTCCACGGGTTGAAGGCATTGAAGAGACAACAGCCAATTTGCGGGAAATGATACCGGGGGGAAGATTTGCGATCGCTCACGGGCAAATGGATGAAAGCCAATTAGAGTCAACCATGCTGACTTTCAGCAATGGGGATGCAGATATTTTGGTATGTACGACAATTATTGAATCTGGCTTGGATATTCCCCGCGTTAATACTATTTTAATTGAAGATGCTCATAGGTTTGGTTTATCGCAACTATACCAATTGCGTGGTCGTGTAGGGCGTGCAGGGATTCAAGCTCATGCTTGGTTATTTTATCCGAAGCAAAGGGCGTTATCTGATGCAGCTCGGCAACGCTTACGAGCAATTCAAGAATTTACTCAACTCGGTTCTGGCTATCAGCTAGCAATGCGCGACATGGAAATTCGGGGTGTGGGTAACTTGCTAGGTGCAGAACAATCCGGTCAAATGGAAGCGATCGGTTTTGATTTGTATATGGAAATGTTGGAAGAATCAATTCGGGAAATTCGCGGTCAAGAAATTCCCAAAGTTGACGATACTCAAATTGACCTCAACCTCACAGCATTTATTCCCGCAGATTACATCCCCGATTTAGACCAAAAGATGAGTGCATACCGTGCAGTAGCCGGGGTTAAATCGAAAGAAGAATTAACTCAAATTGCTGCCGAGTGGAGCGATCGCTATGGTACTTTACCAGTACCAGCCAATCAACTGTTACGGGTAATGGAACTCAAACAATTAGCGAAAAAGTTAGGATTTAGCCGCATTAAACCAGAAAATAAACAGCACGTTATTTTAGAAACCCCAATGGAAGAACCTGCTTGGAATTTATTAGCAGCAAACTTACCAGAACATCTCAAAACACGTTTTGTTTACTCTCCTGGTAAAGTTACAGTCCGCGGTTTAGCAGTGATGAAAGCCGACCAACAATTACAAAGTTTGATTGATGCAATGCATAAAATGCAAGGGGCTGTAGCAGAGGCGATCGTTGTTTGAACGGTAGTTTAATCTTACTTTTGTAAACCCCAACAGGAAAACCAAAGTGAATATTAATCTTGATTTGCCGCCAGAACTAGAAAATGAGCTTTGTACCGAAGCTTCTCAGTTAAATCTGACTATTTCTGAATACATTCTTCGTATTCTCTCTGTCAGACAGGTTGTAGCAAATCTACCTAAAACAGGAGCCGAACTTGTTACCTACTGGCAGAGCGAAGGTATGATCAACTCACGACCTGATATTACAGATAGTCAAGCATACGCTCGCAAGTTACGTTATGAGGCTGAAACCCGTGAACGAGCATAAGTAAAGTTTATGCATTTGATGTTGGAGCTGTTTTCTATGTCTTTGCAAGAGCTTAAGGAACAAGCCTGTAAACTCCCTGTAAGCGATCGCCTGACCAATTTAATCGCTGTGATCACCTTCTCTAATTTGTCTGCCGTTTCTAAAGCCACATCACTACTTACTGTTCCCATCGTAATACCCACAAATGTTTAAGCCAAGGCGGGTGCGTCATTGATGCCATCCCCTACCATTGCTACAGTTTGATAACGACAAAATTAGTCTATTTATTTCTATCTTTAGGATAATTTAATATCAAATAAACACCTTTATAAATAGAACCATAAGTATTACGCACATGTCTTTTTTTTTATAAATATGTGTCTAATACTTATATTAAGTAAGTGAGGTAAATAATTATGTCAGTTCAAGTTATTCAATCTGATTTGTTTGAGGAGCTATCCCCAGATGAACAACAGCTTGTAGCTGGGGGAGGATTCGGCGGTTACGGTATTTACAGGCCTTTTGGAGGATTTGGAGGTTATGGAGGTTATGGAGGTTACGGATCTTTTGGAGGATTTGGAGGTTATGGTCGCTTTGGAGGTTACGGTTGCTACTAGATATGTAAATCCGAGGAACTGAATAGTTCTATAATTTAAACTTGCAGGGTTT
>JBBSOP010000363.1:0-5551 GCA_038259655.1 Chroococcales cyanobacterium | reverse complement strand
TTAATTTTTAATTTTTAATTTTTAATTCCGAATGGATGCCCTATGCCCAATCTTAGATCATAGACAAAGAGTAAACCTGACCATCAATTAAAAGTCGGGTGATACCTTTGGCTTGTAAATGAGTACTAGCCTTGTGTAACAGTTTACTATCAGGGACTTTAATGACGCGATCGCGCTTGGTAGAGAAGCGCTTTGCCACTCGGTGGTTATCAAACACAGGCAAAGTTCTTTGCTGGGTTTCCAGGCTAGGAATTTGCCCCAAGTCACCAAACTCTTTTAGTGGCCGAGTAATTAATTCGGAGGCGCGGTCAATTACCAAGTAGCAAGTCTTGGGCAAAGGAGCTGCTGACAGTGGCAAGACTTGAACTGGTATTTCACCTAATCTTCGTCTGGTAACTAAAGGTCTTGACCCCTCTAAATCATCATCATCATCATCATCTTCTTCGTAATCGTCTTCTTCTAAATCGTCTAAGTCGTCCTCTTCCAAATCGTCTAAATCTTCCGACTCGTCTAGCAAGTCTTCACCCAACATTTGGGCAATAACGGTTGCTTCTGGTCGTTCATCCGCTGGTATAGGGCTGGGAATGCTGACTATTTCCGGCGGCTTTTCTTCTAGAGTTTCTAATCGCTTTGCTGATCTCAGCTTTGGTTTTTCCATCGCCGAAGAGCGCCGCCGTACCCGTCTACTATCAGAGGTTAAATCCTCATCCTCATCTTCTTCGGGGTAAGTTTTTGCCTCTACTACTGTCTTGAGTGGTTCAATATCAGGTAATTTCAAGCGTTGGTTCTCGCGGCTTGGAAGTTCCTTCTCCGGCTCTGGTTGACTTAGTAAAGGCAACTGCTCATAGCTTACCTGCGCCCTGCCTTCAGGAGTTCTAGCAGCACGTTTTAAAGAAACGAGATATTCGTACTCATCTTCTGGTAAGGTACTTTTGAGCAGGCGGCTAATTGTGGAGTTACTCACGTCATAGCGTTCTGCTAAAGTTGAGGTTGTTTCAGCAGTTTCTCGATATAACTTTAGGATTTCTTGCTTGTCAGGATCTGTTAATTTTCTCACAGTAGATACCAAAATTTTCTAAGCTCGTTTTCGTCCACGCTCCCTCCGGTTTCGGCTCAATGAT
The DNA here is from genome assembly GCA_038259655.1 of Chroococcales cyanobacterium. GTDB lineage: Bacteria > Cyanobacteriota > Cyanobacteriia > Cyanobacteriales > Nostocaceae > Halotia. The sequence continues at coordinate 4,430 of JBBSOP010000363.1, read as the reverse complement.
GCGTCATGTTCTAGGACAGCGCCCATGCCAAATAAAACTCCACTAAATACCCAAAACACTTCTAGTATCTCTCCACTTTGATAATTAGGCCCTTGGGCATATTTAAACCACATATCTGCAATGTAGAGCGAAAATGCGGCCGCTGCAATCATTCGCCAAGACTGGGCTACTCGTCCCCCCCAGAAAGCAAGTAAGAGTGTGGTAGCAATAATCAACAAAAATACATCACTAACTACGTAAAACCAATTCAAAATAGTTACTAGTAGTTCTGTAGATGTTGCCTGTTGCATAGAAATCCACCATGCCAACAAACTGCCGAACAGTCCAATTGCCAATATTATTAGCCATTGCCACTTTTCGAGATTTATTCGTCTGGATGCCACAGCTAAAATCATGCCTGCGCCAAGGGATAAATAAGTCAGTACAAAAAATACATCACCAATAGACACATCTGGTTCTTCGTTTAAAATGATTTCGGTATACCCGAAAAATATCCCTCCCAGAAAATAAGACAGCATACCTATAGCAATTGCAAGCCAAACATTCCGACTACTGACGATTTGTGGGCTACGCCAGTTCCTCAAGCATAAAATACCAGCACCCAAGTAAGCGAAAGCTTCAAAAATATTTGTACCAATTACATACCACTCGGCACGGCTTTCTACGTTATCTGCGCCTGGAACTTTGGCACTAAATAATAAAAAGTATAACAGCGCTAGGACAGCCCAGCCGATGCTAGCCAAGATAATATTTTGATTGGTGAAAAGGGATTTTAAACGGTAGGAATCTTTGTATGAGCTACTCATAGGAGTTGACTAGGTAAATGCACTTTGGCAGTTTTTTGATGTGCAGGACTGTGTCGGTAGCGGTTTATCTGTCCAATGATGCACAATTGAACGCCAAAAGCAAATGCCATTAGCCGCAGTTTTCCAACACTTTCCATGCTATTGCCACAGTTTACTCAGTGAAGATTGATTTAGCCAACTGATAAACAGCGATCGCTCTGCTTCTGGCATATCTTGTAATCTATCAACTACTTGATGAGCAAAGTTGGCATTACCAAAATATGTTTTGCCTAATTTATGTAGCTCTTGTAAGAAAATCATCACATGATTATCTTGCCAAGGAGGAAGTTTGGCAGCCTCTAGGGGGTTGGTAGTTACCAATTGTTTAACTGCTTCTGGGGTAGATACTTCTGGAAACTGCTGCTTTTTCAATACTTCTGCAATATCTTTCTGAAATAATGATGCTTGCTTAGTGCCTAAAAATTCTTCAATTTCCATATCGACGGCTTGTAGCAGCAAAATACTGGCTTGGATGAAAATCCCTGTTTTGCTATGACCACCTGTGTCATTACCTAGCTGGTCTAAGCGGACTTTACCCCAGACGCTAAAACGATCTGGTTCCTCTAGTAAAACACAAGCTTTGCCCCGATGATCGGTTAGCTCTCTCCACAAGGCTCTAGCTTCTTCTTCTTGGCTAGCTTTGAACAAGCTAATCAAGCGAAAGGTTTGCCCCTGATAATGGAGGATCGGCACTTGCTGATCCCGTTTTGGGTGCTGAATACTCGATATCTCAACATCCTGCCGTTTCAGAATAAACATGGCACTAGCAAATAACTCCTCACAGGGGCTTTGTGGATATGCGATCTATAATTTGATTTGGTAGCATCGCCAAGAGTGCGATTACCGAGCGTGATATTAGGGTCAGCTATGCGATCGCTCATTAGCTACCCTATAGTAAGCCGCCCAGAGGGCATCTACACCAACACCACCCATTGACCAAACAATATAGCTAATGAATAGCTTATTTACTGCATTTTTAGTGTAAATCAACTCAACAGCGACTTAGATTTTAGCCTCGCAAGTAAAAAATCTGCAATTTTAGATTGCTTCTTGTTAGGGTAGAACGATATAATTGTACAGATGACTCTTTTAAGAGCCAGTAGTTTTGTTTGGGCGCGTAGCTCAGTGGATAGAGCCACGGATTTCTAATCCGTTGGTCGCAGGTTCGAACCCTGCCGCGCTCGTTTTAATTAAGTATAAACTCTGAAGTACCTTTGTAACAAAATTCACTTTTAATAGAGTTATTTTTGAGTATAAATGTTAGTTTCATCCACCCCAAGGGATTAATAAATCAGGGGATATTGACATCCCTTTGACTTGATAACAAATTGGTAAGGTGTGTGATGAAATACATAAATCCGCGTTCCTTAGCTCATTTGAGCAAAGTAGTTCTTGCTACAACATCTGTGGCAGTGTTCTCGCCAGTCGTTTCTGCCTACGCAGCTCCAGGGTTATCTATCACCAACACACAAATACTTAGTAATTCTCAAAATCAACAACTGTTAGCAAATGAGTTGGATAGCAATGAAGCAGAAAGTTTACCAGAATCGATCAAAGTAGCCGTTTTACAAGATATCTCCCAGCGCACAGGAGCAGAAATTTCTGCTTTACGCGTTGTTAAGGCTAAACAGCAAACTTGGTCAGATGGTTGTTTAGGTTTAAAAGTCACAGAAAATTGTTCTCAAGTGATGATGCCTGGTTGGCAAGTGTTTGTTGCCAAGGATAAGCAAATTTGGGTGTATCGTACTGATGAATCGGGAATGGTTGCCAAAGTAGATGAAAGGTCTACTCAAGCTATTACCGCTACGATGATGAGGCGAGAAACTACTACCACTCGCACTATGCAGCAACAAGCTGTCATCGCTCAAAGTAGTACTCAAGTAAGTGCTGCTAGAACTTCTGTCAAGATGAAAAAGACGGGTTTTAGCCTCGCCATTTGGCAACCATCCGGTAACTTTACAGATGTAATCGCCCGTGTTTCCTTGAAGGCAAAACGTCCTAAAGGCTACCTCCAAGAAAGATTTTTAGGTGATTACAAATATAAAATTAAGCACAAAGCAAAATTTGTAAAAGGGTTAAAAGCAGGCGATCGCGTGGTGGTGCGATTGTATGATCTACAAAAGCGCTTTATTGGCTATAGCGAATTTGAATTGTTGTCAGCTAACACAGCAGTTAATCTGATTTTGTCTGCTAATCCGGCGCAGTATCAAGTCATTCGCACCGTTTATGGTGTTGATGCCAATGAAGACGGCATGATTGATACAAGTACTACTTCCTACGATTATTTCACCCAAGTTAGTGACCAACGAGTTACTTTCCTCAGCGGTTCCCAAACTATTAATGCTAGTCAATTCCAAGCAGAGAATTTGTCAACGATTGCGACAAATAGTGTTTATCCCACCTCTTTCACCACGGGTGAATTTGCCTTGGTGCGTCAGACAATCAGCACCTTTAGCTACAACTTGGCAGAAGCTTTAAAGGCTGAACCTGGGCGGCTAGTACAACTGATGGAAGTCAGCAACGACAGTAGTTCGAGCTACAATGTCGGCCAGATGATGATGAACTATCGAGAAATTGGTGTAGCCAATGGTATCCAAACTAAGTTTGCTGATGTCTCGATAAACCACTGGGCAAAAGATTTTATTGCTGAGTTGGCGGCGCTACAAATTCTCCAAGGTTTCCCTGATGGTACTTTCCGTCCAGATGAACAGGTAACTCGCGCCCAATTTGCGGCGATGATTAGTCAGGCTTTTGCCAAGGTGAAAGTCCGTAATGCAATTAGCTTTAAGGATGTTTCTACTAGATACTGGGCTTACAATGCCATCAGCGAAGCATATTCAACAGGATTTTTAGGGGATTTGGGTAATAAATTCAACCCAACCCAAAGCCTGTCTCGCTTAGAAGTTCTAATAGCATTAGCACGAGGACTTAACTATACTTTCAGCGGTTCTACTGAGTCGATTTTGGCAGCTTATACCGATGCAGCGTCAATTCGTAGTGATGTTCGTAGTGCGATCGCTGCACTTACAGAAAGGGGTATTGTAGTTAATTATCCAGATATTCAGTCTTTGAATGCTGACAAAGTAGCAACCAGAGCCGAAGTCAGTGCTTTGATATATAGAGCATTAGTCAGCACTGGTGAAGCGGCAGATATATCTTCTCAGTATGCCGTGGAACAGACACAGCAGCAAGCTATAGCTGAAGAGCGTACTGAAACTCAGACAGAAAACATAAAACCTCGTCGCCATTGTAACCAAGGAATTGGTAATGGTTCTGAAGGTTGTGACCCTGGCAATTCTCACCCCCACGGAGGTAGCAACGACGAAGGCGGACGTACTCCTAGTAGAAAGTGATTCCTCTTGATTGACTAAGAAGTGGAGGGGAAAGATTGTATTGAAATTAACGTGAGTTCGATGAACCTCTCCCCAACCCCTCTCCGACGCGGAGAGGGGCAGTAGGTTTACTAGTTTTAAACGAAAAAATCAAGGTTTCAAAGCCTCTCCCACCGTGGGCTACGGTGTACACACAAGTCTTAAAATTCTCCCTAGTACTTGGTTTGGTCATCTAGCTTTAGGTTGTGCGATC
>JBBSOP010000362.1:0-5577 GCA_038259655.1 Chroococcales cyanobacterium | reverse complement strand
TCTATCAAACGACGCAAAAACGTAGATTTACCGCACCCGGAGTCTCCGGCTACTCCGATTAGTACCACCCGTTCCGGCTTATTTGTCATAAATTTCCTCTAACAATACTAAATGTGTCAATCAATAATTTTTCACACAGCAGATTTTGAAGCCAGGAGCTTACCCATCGGTTTTATCCTGCGTTCTTGTTACCCAGTAGCGCTAAGACAAATTTAGACGAATTTACAACAAAGTCGTAGTTATGACTCGTCTGAGCTAGCTTTAATTCGCTATTGGTTGAGTATTTAATCCTAGTGATATATTTAATTTTAACAGAAGGCGGTATTCTATAACAAGATTTGCTGTCAGGATGAATCCGGTGATTTACCCAATACTCTTAATGGTTTAGTTAGAGATTTTAAATACCGTGTCATCATCACCCATAAGTTAGTGTGGCGATGCCTGAGAGTTTATTCATCAAGTCTAGAAGGTATATTTTTTTGCCGCAAAATTCTACCAATGTTGGGAATTTTAGTTTGGGCGATCGCAATACTCTAGTCCTTCAACGCCAGAATCTATCTAAAGAGTGAGTTACCAAGTTGTGTAACAAGACCTCTAGACATTCATTGATTGTAAATCATTAAAATAGTTAGTGTGAGCTTAGATCTTGTGAATATAGAGGTTGACAGATGTTTCACATCAAGTAAAACTTATTATAGTTGCTTATATCACATCTTTCTCTATGATTAATGTTTTATAGCTACACCTGTACTCGTTAGGTAATTAACCATAATCGAGAATTATAGAGTAGCCAAAAGCATTGCTATGAGATAATTCTACTTTTTTAAGTAGAATTAATTAGAAAAAAATTTCTAGATTGGTATTATTTAGTGTAAACCACAAACAGGTAAGCACAGTGGCAACTTTCAAAGGCAAAATGAGCAGTGATTTCTGCAAATCAAACTTGCCTGCTGATGTCAGCATTTATGACATCTTGCTCTTTGGGTAGCTGAATGCTAGCTCCTTAATGGAAGTTATAATTCACGAAAAAAAGATTAAATTGACTCATTATTAACATTCTCCATCAGACTTATCCTCTAAGTTAAAAGATGAACAGGTGTGTTTTTTTGCTGCCTGCACGTCTTTGGCGAGTGTACCTAGCTAAGGCATTAGTTTACTATGCCGCTTTCCCAGAGCGCTAGTTTTGGTAAACGAAAATCCGATAAACTAAAACTGGCATGTGATGAGAATAGTTTTTTTTTGAGAAACGGTTAAGTAAATATCGGAGTGGTAGAACGAATGTACAATCAAGGTGCTGTTGAGGGTGCTGCCAACACAGAATTAGGTAGCCGCATCTTCGTTTACGAAGTGGTGGGTCTGCGTCAGAACGAAGAAACTGATAAAACGAACTACCCAATTCGTAAAAGTGGCAGTGTGTTCATCAGAGTGCCTTACAACCGCATGAATCAAGAAATGCGACGTGTCACTCGCCTAGGCGGCAAAATTGTTAGTATCCAACCTGCAAGTGCCTTAGAGCAACTCAATGGTAGAGATCCATATCAAAATGGGGGAACTGCTAACAGTGAGGGGAATGGTAAAGCCACACCTGCGAATACTGAAGAACAGCTCAAGAATAAGGATAAAGAAGGCAAAACCATGACTCAAGCGAAAGCCAAAAAAGGCGCTCACGCTGACGTTCCTGTCAACATTTATCGTCCCAATTCTCCATTTGTTGGTAAGTGCGTATCTAACGAAGCGTTAGTCAAAGAAGGTGGGATTGGTATTGTTCAGCACCTCAAGTTTGACATTTCTGGCGGTGATTTGAAATATCTAGAAGGTCAAAGTATCGGTATTGTCCCACCAGGATTGGATAAAAACGGTAAGCCTGAAAAACTGAGATTGTATTCCATCGCTTCAACTCGTCATGGCGATGGTGTGGATGATAAAACAGTATCACTGTGCGTCCGCCAGTTAGAGTACAAGCACCCAGAAACGAATGAAACAGTTTATGGTGTTTGCTCAACTCATTTATGTTTCCTGAAACCAGGAGATGAAGTCAAAATTACCGGGCCAGTGGGTAAAGAAATGTTATTACCCGACGACCCCGATGCTAAAGTGATCATGATGGCGACAGGAACAGGTATTGCGCCAATGCGGGCTTATCTGTGGCGGATGTTTAAAGATGCAGAAAAAGCAGCTAACCCAGAATACCAATTCAAAGGATTTTCTTGGCTGATATTCGGTGTTCCTACAACTCCCAACCTGCTGTACAAAGAAGAACTAGAAGAAATTCAACAGAAATATCCCGAAAACTTCCGCCTCACTGGTGCTATCAGCCGGGAACAGAAAAATCCCCAAGGCGGTAGAATGTACATCCAAGACCGCGTAGCAGAACATGCAGATGAACTGTGGAAGTTGATTAAAGAAGAAAAAACCCACACCTACATTTGCGGTTTGCGAGGCATGGAAGGCGGCATTGATGAAGCACTAACTAAGGCTGCTGCTAAAGAAGGAGTAACCTGGAGTGATTACCAGAAAGACCTTAAGAAAGCCGGACGCTGGCACGTAGAAACCTACTAAATTAGTCACCCGAAGGGGTCAGTGGTCAGTAATCAGTAGTCAGTGGTTAATGAAAAACAACTAAAAACTGACAACTGACGAAGGATAATTAGTAGGGTGGGCTGTTTGCCTACCCTACTATTGTTGTTGGTGTTGTTGGTAAAATTGGGTGCAAAGCTTGTGGGTGTAAAGCTAGGAATATTAGGATTAGGCACGGTAGGAACGGGGACAGTACAGTTACTGCAAGATGTCGTTGGGCGTCATCCGTTGTTAAAAGAAATAGAAATATATCGAGTGGGAGTACGATCGCTCGATAAACCCCGTGCAGTAGAATTATCAACAGAAATATTAACCACAGATTTAGAAGCAATTGTCAACGATCCGGCGGTAGATATAGTTGTGGAGGTGATGGGTGGACTAGAACCAGCGCGATCGCTGATTCTCCAAGCCTTGAAAAACGGTAAACATGTTGTTACCGCCAACAAAGCCGCTATCGCTAGGTTTGGGGCTGAAATTTTCACCGCTGCCAATCAAGCCGGCGTATACGTAATGTTAGAAGCCGCTGTCGGTGGTGGCATCCCCGTCATTCAACCTTTAAAGCAGTCATTAAGTGTTAACCAAATTAACGCCATTACTGGTATCGTTAACGGTACAACTAATTACATCCTAACCCGGATGCAAACAGAAGGTAGCAACTTCGATGATGTCTTAACTGATGCTCAGAGGTTGGGTTATGCAGAAGCTGATCCTACTGCTGATGTTGATGGCTTAGATGCAGCAGATAAAATTGCCATCCTCGCGTCACTGGGTTTTGGTGGGCGGATTCATCTAGAAGACGTTTATTGTGAAGGGATTAGGCAAGTTAGTAAGACAGATATTGCTTATGCTGAAAAATTGGGATTTGTAATTAAATTATTAGCGATCGCTAAACGTCAAAGCAATAATAACTCTCAATTGTCTGTGAGAGTTCATCCCACCTTAGTCTCCAAAGCCCACCCATTAGCGAGCATTAACGGTGTTTATAACGCCATTCTTGTAGAAGGGGAACCCATTGGACAAGTAATGTTTTTTGGCCCCGGTGCTGGTGCTGGTGCAACTGCCAGTGCTGTATCATCAGACATCTTGAATTTAGCTGCTACCCTTAAAACTAGTACAGCGAATCCAAATCCCCTGCTTACTTGTGGGCATGATGATTACTGCGAAATTGCCCCGATTGCCGAACTCGTGACTCGCTTTTATGCTAGGTTCCTTACTAAAGACCAACCTGGAGTCATCGGTAAATTGGGTACTTGCTTTGGCAACTATGGCGTAAGCTTAGAGTCGGTTGGGCAAACAGGCATTCAGGAAAAAAAAGCAGAAATTTTGGTTGTTACTCACGATGTGCGAGAGGGCAACTTTAGACAAGCTTTGGCAGAAATTAGTGATTTGCCAGCGATAGATAGTATTCCTAGCTTACTGAGGGTACTTTAAGTAAGATGAAAATTTCATACTTCATCTTTGATTCATTTTGTGGGTTAATTGGTTTTAAGCATTAAACTTTATTGTTACCAGGGTAATTACGATGACAAATAGACCTCCTGACGAGCCACAGTCATCTCAAACAAATGCCCTTGGCTTTGATGAATTTATTGGCATTTTGGTTGCCTTTAGCGCTATTGGGGGAATTTTATTTTGGTCACTTTCTCGTGGCGATAGTAGCTGGAACTTCAACCCAATCATGCCACGTGTCTTAAATCCATCTACTAGGGTTCAACCCAATCCTGTCTCGCCATCCCCGACTTTGACGTTAAAACCAACCCCAGATACTAATTTAAACACTAGGCGATCGCCTTCAGATACAGATATCACTGCACCGAATCCTACCCCAGTCCCAACAGATAAGGTGATTCCTGCTCCTATATTTCCACCTGCTAATGTATTCCCTCCTATCAACTCAACGCCGAGGCAAAAGATTCTGCCTTCATCAACAGGCTTTGAATCGTCAATTAAATTAGCACCTCTACCTTTAGTTTCTCCTGCGAGAAAAAAGTCAATTATTCCCCCACCAATCGCATTTAATGATGTGCCTACAGGCTTTTGGGCAAGTCGTTTTATTGATGTTATGTCTTCGCGGGGGATGATCAAAGGTTTTCCAGATTATTCTTTTCGACCCAATCAGCCTGTTAATCGGGCCGAATTTGCTGCTATACTCCAACGAACTTTTGACAAGGAGCGTAGCAATTCCACTTTATCTTTTACAGATTTATCACCAACATTTTGGGCGAAACCAGCAATTAACGAAGCTATTAGCACTGGATTCTTAAAAGGCTACCCTAACAACACCTTCAAACCAGAACAAAAAATTCCGCGCGTGCAAGTGTTAGTTGCCCTTGTCAGTGGGTTAAATCTCCCAGAACCAGCAGCCCCAGATCAAGTTTTAAGTGTCTACAAAGATGCTCAAGATATCCCTCAATATGCCGTCGGTAAAATTGCAGCTGCTACAGCCAATAATCTGGTGATTAACTATCCCGATTCCCAAACTTTAGCTCCCAATCAAGAAGCTACGCGGGCTGAGGTAGCGGCAATGATTTATCAAGCTTTAGTGCAAACTAAGAAAGTGGAGGAAATTTCATCTCCATATCTTGTGCGATCGCCCCAGTAAGACTTTTAGCATTTAAGATTAAGAATGATCAAATCCCGACAAGAAAATCCTACATTCAAAAAGGATTCTTAACTTTGAATTTTGAGAGAAGTCGAAGCGGTAGCTTCTAGAGGACGCTTCGACTTCGGTGATTTGGAATTGGAGCCTAAACTGCTGGAAAGCAACTTCCTAAATAAATGTGAGTTCGATAAACCTCTCCCCAACCCCTCTCCGACGCGGAGAGGGGCAGAAATATTTCGGCTTTTGAACGAAAAATCAAGGTTTCAAAGCCTCTCCCACCGTGGCTACGGTGTACACACAAGTCTTAAAATTCTCCCTAGTACTTGGTTTGGTCATCTAGCTTTAGGTTGTGCGATCGCTCCAGAAGCCTGTCATTACGTAAAGCCTACGGCATAGCT
>JBBSOP010000361.1:0-5580 GCA_038259655.1 Chroococcales cyanobacterium | reverse complement strand
TACAAGGGTTTCAGCTTTAATCAGCAAGCCCTATCTAGATGTGTAATTAGATGCATTGTATTTAATTATGGTTACTATTTTGTTTGTTGATTATTTCATCAACAAATCAGGTTTGCACAGCAAATTCCTCTGGATCAATTCCCCAATTTATCCAGCGAATTGCTTCACGCGCTGACTTCGTTTCAGGCGGAACTCGCAGGACATGAATAAAATTTGTGTTGGGACAAGTCATTTTTAATAAATAAATTGGCTCGTCATCAACATCTGCATCTATTCTTAATAATGTGTATTCCTGCCAATGATTCAATTCAATTGCTTTTAATTCTTGGCAGATTCGAGCATAACCAATACCTTGAATTAGTACTCATCGCAATTCAGCATTTTTCTCTGTTAATAACCAACTAGCTGGCCATTGCAAAGCAAGAAAGCGAAACGGACTGTAACAGCAGTTTGGAATCCACTCACTAAAATTATTGAGCCATAAAGGGCTTTGCTGTGTTGCCCAATCCCTAAAATCGCATTTTTGCGATAAAATTTTTAGTATGCGTAACCATTACCTAGACAATGCCAGAAACACGGATTATTTTCTTTCAGGATGATAGAGGAGAAGTTCCAGTTTTAGAGTGGCTAAACAAATTACTCAAACAAGATCGTAAGGGATATGCGAACTGCATTGCCAGAATAGAGCAATTAGCTGAGTATGGTTTTGAATTAAGACGACCCGCCGCAGATTTTCTGCGCGATGGTATTTATGAACTCAGAGCCAAGCACTTCAGAGTACAGTATAGAATACTATATTTTTTTCATAGTCAAAACGTAGTAATTTTAGCTCATGCCATCATTAAAGAGGATAACCAAGTTCCAGATCGAGAAATTGATTTAGCATTAACATACAAAAATTTATTCATATTCAATTCAGAAGTTCATACTTATATCGAATCAGAGGAAGAAACAGATGAAGAAAACTAATGATGCATTGAAAATCATTAAAAGAATGATGAACAAAGATCCAGAATTACAAGAGATGGTTAGAGAATCATCAATAAATACTCAAGTATCTCAAATCATCTATGATGCACGCAAACAAGAGGGACTAACCCAGCAACAACTAGCCGATTTAGTCGGAACTACCCAGTCAGTCATTGCTCGATTGGAAGATGCTGACTACGAGGGACATTCTTTATCTATGTTGGCTCGGATTGCAGCAGCTTTAAATCAAAAAGTAGAAATTAAAATGTCACCTAAAGAAGTTGCTTAAATAGTGAAGACTTTATACTCTCTACAAACCTTTAATTGTTTATGAATTGCGGTATACCCAGCTTTTACTGCCTCTGCTGCTTTACAGCGGATTTCGCCGTTAAGAGATACAAATTGAATAATGAAACTCCGACGGTGTAGGCATCTTGACCGCTAGACGTGTACCTCATAACACCGATAAGTGCTGTATCTTGATCAATTCGCTCAGTCGAAAGCGCGATCGCTCTCCACTTTTCCCGATAAACTAAAATCAAAGCCTCCTGCTCAGGCGTTAGCTTGTCAATCAGCGACATAACGCCAACCTTCCGGCTTATATTCCCGCTGAATTTTCACCATCCAATAACCTTGAGGAATAGAAATAGCTTGATGTTCTTCGTGAACAAGTAATGCATTTGCTGAAAATACACGTAGGTACAAAGTGCCATCTTGATCCGATAATTCGGCTTTTCCCTCAGAAATACGATGCTTATGCCCCGTAACTTCGCCTTCTGCCAAAATTAAATGATGTATCTTTTGTCCTGTAACTTCTTGCACAGGTAGTAATATAACATCACCTTGACGAATTGCTGGCATAGTTTAGCCCCCCAAAAATAGGTATAAACCTCACTTCGCTTTTGTTCTCAAGTCTGATTTAATTTTTGCACAACCTGTTTGGGAGATGGGGAAATGGAAAGATGCGAAACAGAGGAATTTATAATTATTCATTTCCTTGACCTTTCAGGCATAGACCTTGTCCTTCCATGACACTTCAGGGGTATTTTGAAAACTGTAGTCGCCAATTTGCCTGAGATAAGTTAAAGATTGAAATAGCTGGAAATTCACAATCTAGCATTCCTCTGTTCTATCCTCTAGGAAGTACTGCGCCTAAAATAAGCGCGGATTTTCCACCTGATAGGTAGTTTGTGTAAGGATGAAATCACAACATAAGGGTGATTAAAAAAGGATGAAGAAAGTGAGGGAACCCCCGAAACAGGGTGAAAATTTCCTAATTTATCCCAAGCCCCCAAAGGGCATCTACATACTTGTGACTTCACCCTTTAGTTGACGTTTTATCTTGACATTTCGCCGAAATTACCTCAATTTGACTGTTTAGCTGAGCAGCTACTCTTTTTATTGAAATTTCCATGTCAACTCTCGTCATCGTCGAATCTCCGACTAAAGCTCGTACCATTCGCAACTACCTGCCAAAAGGCTATCGGGTAGAAGCATCTATGGGTCATGTACGTGACCTACCCCAGTCGGCTAGTGAAATTCCCGCTGCTATCAAAGCAGAAAAATGGGCGCAGCTGGGGGTAAATGTGGATGCCGACTTTGAACCGGTGTATGTTGTCCCCAAAGACAAAAAGAAAATTGTCACCCAACTCAAAGATGCGCTCAAAGATGTAGATGAACTGATCCTAGCAACGGACGAAGACCGGGAAGGTGAAAGCATTAGTTGGCATTTATACCAGTTGCTGAAGCCGAAAGTCCCAACAAAGCGGATGGTGTTTCATGAAATTACCCAAGATGCCATCAAAAAAGCTTTGAAAAACTGCCGTAATATCGATGAGCAGCTAGTTCGCGCTCAAGAGACGCGGCGGATTTTGGATCGATTAGTTGGCTATACGTTGTCTCCCTTGTTGTGGAAAAAAATCGCCTGGGGATTATCTGCTGGGCGAGTGCAATCTGTAGCTGTACGACTTTTAGTTAACAGAGAACGTCAGCGCCGCGCTTTCCGTGAAGGGACATACTGGGATTTGAAAGCTTATTTAGAGCAAGAAAAAAGTCCTTTTACCTCCCAATTAGTGACCCTAGCAGGTACAAAAGTCGCAACTGGTAGCGATTTTGATGCCGCAACTGGTCAAATAGTGGCTGGTCGCAATGTCGTGTTGCTGTCAGAAGCAGATGCAGTGAAGCTCAAGGAACGCCTAACAGGTAAACCCTGGAGTGTCAAAGATGTAGAAGAACGCCCAGTGACGCGCAAACCTGCGCCACCGTTTACCACCTCGACGCTGCAACAAGAATCTAACCGGAAACTGCGCCTCTCAGCTAGAGACACAATGCGGGTTGCCCAAAATTTGTACGAGCAAGGGTATATTACCTATATGCGTACAGATTCTGTACATTTATCAGATCAGGCGATCGCAGCTGCTCGTAGCTGTGTAGAACAACTGTATGGCAAAAACTATCTCAGCCCCCAACCAAGGCAATACACCACCAAATCAAAAGGCGCACAAGAGGCACACGAAGCCATTCGTCCAGCGGGTAGCACCTTCCGCACCCCCCAAGAAACTGGTTTGGGCGGTCGAGAATTTGCCGTCTATGACTTGATTTGGAAGCGTACCGTCGCCTGTCAAATGGCTGACTCTCGCCAAACTCAAATTGCCGTGCAGTTACAAGTCGAAGATGCCGGTTTTCGTTCTTCTGGTAAGCGCATTGACTTTCCGGGCTACTTACGCGCTTACGTTGAAGGTTCAGATGACCCAGAAGCGGCATTAGAAGACCAAGAAGTCATCTTGCCTAGCATGAAAGTAGGCGATCGCCCCAATTGTACAGACATAGAAGCCGTTGGTCACGAAACTCAACCACCAGCTCGGTACACCGAAGCTACTTTGGTAAAAACTTTAGAAAGCGAAGGTATCGGTCGTCCTAGTACCTATGCCAGCATCATCGGCACAATTATCGACAAGGGTTATGCTCATTTGGTGAGTAATGCCCTGATTCCTACTTTCACCGCCTTTGCTGTCACCGATTTGCTAGAAAAACATTTTCCTGATGTTGTAGATCCTAGTTTCACCTCCAAAATGGAGCAAACCCTAGATGATATTGCCGACGGTGAAGTTGAGTGGCTACCGTACCTACGGAAATTTTATCTGGGAGACAAAGGTTTAGAAACCCTGGTTAGAGAACAGGAAAGTCAAATTGATGCCACTAAAGCTAGAACCGTAGAACTAGAAAATTTGGAAGCTAAAGTCCGAATTGGTAAGTATGGCCCTTATATCGAAGTTACAAACGGTGAAGGTGTAATCACTGCTTCTATTCCCAAAGACCTTACACCAGCCGACCTTGATCCCAAACAAGTAGAAGTACTGTTAAAGCAAAAAACCACAGGCCCTGACCAAGTAGGTCGTCATCCAGAAACTGGCGAACCGATTTATGTGAAAATTGGCGCTTATGGGCCTTATGTGCAGTTGGGTGATAAATCCGACGAAAACCCCAAACCCAAACAAGCTTCCTTACCTAAAGGTGTCACCCCAGAAAACGTCACACTGGACATGGCTGTTGGTTTGTTGGCACTACCCCGGACATTAGGAGTTCATCCAGTTACTGGCAATAAAATCCAAACAAGTTTAGGGCGCTTTGGCCCTTACGTTGTTCATGACCAAGGTAAGGAAGGCAAAGATTATCGTTCCTTGAAAGCTAGTGATAATGTCTTGACAGTTTCTCTAGAACGGGCTTTGGAATTATTATCCGAACCCAAAAAAGGACGTAACTCTACTAACAGCAAGTCGAAAGCTGCTTTACGAGAGTTAGGCGCACATCCTGAAGACGGTACACCAATCAACATCTACGATGGCCCTTATGGCCCTTACATCAAGCATGAAAAAACAAATGTCAGTATTCCAGAAGGGGAATCCGTAGAAAACATAACGTTATCTACGGCGCTGGAATTGCTGGCGACCAAAGCATCAACAACGAAATCCACTCGCAAGACGAGTAAATCTACAAGTTCTAGATCCAAGTCAACTACTAAGTCCTCAACAACTACTTCTAGAAAAAAAGGTACACAAAGTTAGCAAAAATAGAAGGGAACAGGGAAATAAATCAGTTATCAGTTATCGCTGTTAACTGTTAAGCCACCTACAGAGGCATAAGGAAAAACTTTGGGTTTATGACATAAATTAATCCTGCCTCCCCTGCTCCTCCACCCCCCCTGCCCCCCTGCTTCTTTTAGTCAACGGTCAAGAGGAAGAGTATTTTGACTCTTGACTGTTGATTCAAAATACCCTTCCTTGGAAGATGCGGTCTTATAGGCTGCTCATGTGATACTCTAAAAAGTAAGGGAGATCACAACCCCAAATTTTAGAAGTAGCTCATGCCTAAAATGAGGATAATGTGTATCATCCCAATTGCAAGCTAGAGGTGCAAAAGCACGCCAGTTGTTGCGTAGCTGTTGATCAAGATTTGAGTTAGTATCTCAGGAGCGCTCAGTTCAATGGATTATATAGAAAAGGTACTGGAAAAGCTGAAGGAAATGGCACGTAAGCTGATTGAGTCCCTGTTAGGGCCAGAGGCTGAGCCGGAACCGGAACTAATTCCGATTCCTGTGAATGAGCGTTCACG
>JBBSOP010000360.1:0-5609 GCA_038259655.1 Chroococcales cyanobacterium | reverse complement strand
CTTCATACTTAATCCCAATTAATCTTTTTGATTCCTGGGGGTATAGTTCTATTCTTTCTAAGGGACTTGTCATTATTGATATACATGGTTACATTTTTCTGTTTATTTTCCCACAAAATTTATTTTAAAGATAGGTCTATTACACTGATACCAAATATACCTTTATTGATAATCTAGCCCACCTTCATCCAGAATTGGTGTTAGCTTATTGCATATCTCAGCGTTTTAATTACTAATAATGATTTAATGCAACAAAGAAACAATGTAAAAGTGCTGTCATTAACTTGATGATTTTGTAATAATTCTACCCAAATGCTTGAGGATTCTTAAGACTCCAGATAAATTGTTAAGATATTGCGATCGCGTTGCAAATAGATCGGAAATACCATACTGTTTACCCAAGGTTTTGACAAACAAATAGCTACTACCATTGGTGATCATGCCATACAGAGGTTGTTCTAGTTTGGGATGAATTGCCATGTAAGCTAATGTTTGGGGAATCGCTAGTTCTAAGTCAAAGGTCGTCTTTTTTGACTCAATTAGGACAATCCATAATCTACCTTGCAAAACTAAAACATCAATTCTTCCCCGTAAAATCTCTTCATGATTTCCTTGTGTTTCAATCTCAACGGATACCTCAGTTTTAAATCTGTAGGGTGCTTGATAGAAACCTGCAAGTTCCAGTAATGGTGACAACACAACCATTTTGATAGTTTCTTCTAAAAGACTTCCATCTGAGATTTGGTACAGATAGTTTTGTCGAACTTGCTCTAATCTTGCCTGCTCCGCTTCACTTAATGCAGGTAAATCCGCCATCCATTCGGTAAAAAATTGCCTATCGCCACTTAGTGTTAACCCTAGTTTTTCCTCGACTTGGCGAAGGGTGGTAATTTTTTCTGCAATGGCTATGCTTGTGGTCATGGTTAAATTACACTACTCGCCTAATATTAGTGTATAACCGAGGTAAAGTTTTGGTGCAGTATAACTCCCAGATTATAATCAAGGGAAGAAAACAGGAGCAGCGTAGTGAAATCAATTAATCAAGAAATGTCTAAATTTATTGGACAAACAGTATCTTCGCCTTTTGCTTCTATTATTTATGCAGAGGAGTATGACTATGACGATTTAATTGGCGAAGAGGGGTTTTTCTTGGGATTTAAAGAGCGTGTTGCCAGTGCTGGCTCAATTGAAAATATCAGTGAAAAAGACAAGACTTTTCATGACATCTGTATAAAATCGTCTGAGATTGCCCTGCAAAAAAACATAATCAATCCTGGCGGGTGGGAAGAGATCTTAGACGATTTGATCGAGTTAGGCTTAATTAAGCCACAAATTACCTTTATTTAGTTATGCAGATCAAAAATAAAGACAATTTTGATGATGTCGATTTTCTCCCTGACACCGACGTTCGCGTCGTTGGAGATGTTGGGGGAATACCTTTAGTTATTCTAGGATTTGAGCAAGGTACAAAATCGCCAGTAGTTTCTAGGCTAATTGAAGGGAAAGATTATTACTTTGCAATACCTTTATATGAGTTGATGAGTCATTCTCAAGATTCGATAAATATTAGCGAAAAATTAGAATAACTCTGGAAATAGCTTTAATTCATCTACTTCCAAAACAGAGGCGATCGCTTCCTCGCCTTCCTAACAGCAGGGGCTTGTAATACCCTGTCTCAAATCTACTAATGTTTTAATCCCTATACAGGTTGACGCAAACGCAGTACTTATGATGATTTTGCAAAGATACCGTAATAATACTAGCGTAAAATAATATATATAGTTAAATTAAAGACACTGTAAAGTAGATTTCCTTGGCTGATGAATTGTTTTACTGGAAAAACTCCGAATGTTCATAATTACAGCTTACAGCAGAATCAGCTTAGTCAAATGTGTGGCTCCAAGCAGCTGTTTCGCGATCGCTATGAAATATTGCGAATTTTAGGTAGAGGCGGATTCGGCATCACGTTTCTTACTCAAGATGCTGTATTACCTGGGAATCCCCTGTGTGTAATTAAACAACTGTGTCCGAAAGTAACCAGTGCTAAAAGTTGGCAAAATGCCTGTCAACGTTTTGAAAAAGAAGCAAAAACTTTAGGTCAACTCGGTAGTCATTCACAAATTCCCTTACTTTTAGACTACTTTCAAGGCAATGGTGAGTTTTATTTAGTTCAAGAATATATACATGGTCATACTTTAGCCACCGAAGTCAAGCAAAATGGCGTTAAGAGTGAAGCCGCAGTCAAACAATTCTTACGGGAATTACTACCAGTTGTGCGATATCTTCATCAAAACCATGTAATTCATCGAGATATTAAGCCTCAGAATTTGCTGCGGTGTCAAGACGATCAGCGGTTAGTAGTGATAGATTTTGGTGCGGTGAAAGAAAAGCTAGGTGATGCTGGCGAAAATTCCATGAGTAAAACCGCAACTACTAATTTTGTCGGAACAATGGGATTTGCACCTCCAGAACAGTTTTCTCTGCGTCCAGTTTATGCAAGTGATATTTATGCAGTCGGTGTAACTTGTCTTTATTTACTGACTGGTAAATGGCCTTTAGAATTTGAACATGATAATTATACTGGCGAGATATGTTGGCATCAAGAGGTAAATATCAGCGATAGTTTTACCCGGATTTTGGCACAAATGGTGAGAATTTCTTTAAAGGAGCGTTTTCATACAGTTGACGATGTGATTTTAGCTTTAGGTGCTGAAAGTTATTCACCGATGTTGACTAATTGTTTAACTACCCAACCACTAAGCAGTAAATCTCAACCCACAGAAAAAACTACTCCGATATACATACCACCTGTAGCTAGAACTGCGATCGCCATCCGTGAATGGAAAGCCAAAATCAAAAATAAAAAGCCGCCTTATATGTTCGATAATTACTTATCTTCAGTATCAAATTAATAAGTGAAGAGAAACAAATTTAGTTATTGTTTTAACTCCTAGCTATTATTATAAACTGGTGTTCAGTAAAATTTAATTCATTCAAAATCAAGCATTTTTACCGGAGTTTCCAGTTTTAGAAAACTTTTATCTCAGAATATTCTATAATCGATAAAATATTAATCATCAGGCTCTCCAAGTTTTCTGGCATAGAAGAAAACTGACTAGCATTTACCAGCATTGACTATACAAGTAACTCCCCAACCCCAAACTACAGTTATCAGTTACTGTTCACTAGTTTTAATCAAGGGAAATTTCGGGGTAACTTCACATATTTTGTAGTGCAGTCGCGCCTGTCAGATTATGATCTGCTGCTTGAATCCCGATTGCCTAGATCCCCTAAATCCCAATGGAAAGAAGTTGTGCCAAAGTTGTAGCACACCCTTAGTGCCACTTTTGAGAAATCGCTTCCGTGTCATCCGGGTACTTTCTGATGAAGGGGGATTTGGCAGAACTTATCTATCAGAAGATACAGATAAACTTAATGAACGTTGCGTAATTAAACAATTAGCACCGAAATTTCAAGGTACTTGGTCCCAAAAGAAAGCGATGGATTTGTTTGCTGAAGAAGCAAAGCGACTACAAGAACTTGGAGAACATCCCCAAATACCGACTTTGCTGGCTTATTTTGAGCAAGAAAATTGCTTATATTTAGTGCAACAATTTGTACATGGGCATAACTTGTTAAAAGAGTTACAGCAGCGCAAGGCTTATAAACCTGGAGAAATCCAAGCAATTTTGCTACATCTATTACCTGTCCTCAAATTTATTCACGATCGCGGTGTCATTCACCGAGACATTAAACCAGAAAATATTATTCGCCGTCATGGTGATGGACGATTAAGTTTAATCGATTTTGGTTCTTCCAAACAATTAACAGTAAGAGCTAAAAGTAAAGTCGGTACATCAATTGGTTCACATGGTTATTCTCCCCTAGAACAAATTAGAGACGGTAAAGCTTACCCAGCCAGTGACTTATTTGGTTTGGGCGCTACCTGCTTTCATCTGTTAACAGGAACTTCCCCTTTTGCGTTGTGGATGGAATTTGGGTATGGTTGGGTGAATGACTGGCGGCAATATGTACGAACTCCATTGAGTGCTGAATTAGATTTTATTCTCGACAAGCTGTTAAAAAAAGATCTTCCCCACCGTTATCAATCAGCCGATGAAGTCATTCAAGACTTGACTCCTAAACAACCCCTGGCACTGCCACCAGCAGGTCAAATATCTAGAAAATTACCAGCAACTCAGTCACCATTTTTACCAGCTAGATATACTCTATTCAGAAGTTTAGTGTTGGTAGCTGCTTTTATTTTGTTATTCGGTTTGGGAGAGTCTTGGTATCAGCAATATCATCAAATTCAGACTACTGTACTCTCTAAGCTAATTCATTTTCGCCAAAATTCAGACAAGGGTAATGCAGGTTTGGGTCAGTTGCCAAACAATACTTTCAAGAAAATTTCTTTAGCTAACACCATTAAAGGTGATGAAAAATCAATTTTATCTGTTGCCATCAGTCCCGACGGTCAAATTATAGCCAGCAGTGGCGATCGCGATCGCATTATCAAACTATGGAATCTGACAACAGGAAAGGAAATCCGTACTTTAGCAGGGCATTCCCAAAGAGTGAATGTTGTAACTATCAGCCCAGATGGCAAAACCCTAGTCAGTGGTAGTGATGATAAAACCGTTAAAGTATGGAATCTGACAGCAGGAAAAGAAATCCACACATTAATCGGGCATTCAGACTCGGTTCAAGCTTTAGCTATTAGCCCAGATGGAAAAACCCTAGTCAGCGGTAGTGATGACAACACAATTAAAGTATGGAATCTAGCAACGGGAAGGCTAAGGCGTACTCTGACAGGACATACATTCTGGGTGCGTTCAGTAGCAATCAGTCCCGATGGTGAAACCCTGGCCAGCGGTAGTTTTGACAAGACAATTAAAATTTGGGATCTAAACAACGACTATCCCATCCGCACACTTACAGGAAATACAGAAACAATTACATCTGTAGCCATTAGCCCTGATGGTAAAATTTTAGCTAGCGGTAGCCGCGATCGCACAATCAAATTGTGGAATTTAGCCACAGGAACGAAAATTCGTACACTCGTAGGACATGCCGAAACTGTGATATCCATCGCCATCAGCCCAGATGGTAACACCCTTGCCAGTGCCAGCCGCGATCGCACAATCAAATTGTGGAATTTAGCTACAGGAGAAACAATTCGCACACTGTTGGGACATGCTGATACTGTGACATCTATTGCTTTTCGTCCTGATGGTAAAACTCTTGTCACAGGTAGTGAAGATAGTACAATCAAGATTTGGCATTTGTCTGATTAAAATAGCGTTTCCTGGTAGAGAAAAATGTTTGCAACACATGTAGGTTGGGGAGCCACTTGTGTGGGCGGGTTTCCCGACTTGAACAAAGTGGCGTTTGAACACAGTGAAACCCAACAAAATTGAGGTTTTTGGCGTTGGGTTACTCTTCGAGAAGCCCCTTCTCTACGAGACGCTACGCGCTAAGCGTAGCTATGCCGCAGGCTTTACGGGTCTTACGTTCCTCAACCCAACCTACTCATCTGTCGCATTCTTTTCGGAAATTGGTATTAGTTGTCAGAAATAATTCATCATGAACTTTAAAACATTAGTATT
>JBBSOP010000359.1:0-5647 GCA_038259655.1 Chroococcales cyanobacterium | reverse complement strand
AATTGATTCTGCAAGGAGCATGAGGAACGCGGCATGAACCAGGCTAACAACGTACTCGAAAGCATATATCAGCCTGACCTAGAAATGATAAATCAGCCTGAGCTCGAGTTAGGAGAACTCTTAATCGAGGATGAAGAAGAGGACTTGCTGATTACCGATGATGGCGACGATGAATTTTTAGAGCCTCAGTCTGATGAGGACGACGCAAAGTCTGGAAAAGCCGCTAAATCGCGTCGTCGAACCCAAACCAAGAAAAAGCACTACACTGAAGACTCGATTCGTCTTTATTTGCAAGAAATTGGTCGGATTCGTCTGTTGCGGGCAGATGAAGAGATTGAATTGGCACGAAAAATTGCCGATTTGCTGGAATTAGAAAGGGTGCGGGAAAGACTTTGTGAGCAACTAGAACGCGATCCTAGAGACAGCGAATGGGCAGAAGCAGTACAATTACCACTGCCAGCATTTCGTTATCGTTTGCATGTTGGTCGCAGGGCAAAAGATAAGATGGTGCAATCAAACTTGCGCCTTGTGGTTTCAATTGCCAAAAAGTATATGAATCGTGGTTTATCCTTCCAAGACTTAATTCAAGAAGGTAGTCTTGGTTTGATTCGTGCTGCTGAGAAGTTCGACCACGAAAAAGGTTACAAGTTTTCTACTTATGCCACATGGTGGATTCGTCAAGCAATTACCAGAGCGATCGCTGACCAATCCCGCACTATCCGTCTTCCGGTTCACCTCTACGAAACCATCTCGCGGATTAAGAAAACCACAAAATTGCTTTCTCAAGAAATGGGTCGCAAACCCACTGAAGAAGAAATTGCTACTCGCATGGAAATGACCATCGAGAAGTTGCGGTTTATTGCTAAATCTGCTCAATTACCTATTTCATTAGAAACACCTATTGGGAAAGAAGAAGATTCTCGATTGGGCGATTTTATTGAATCCGACGGTGAAACCCCAGAAGATCAAGTTTCCAAAAATCTTCTCCGCGAAGACCTAGAGAAAGTCTTAGATAGTCTTAGCCCTCGTGAACGAGACGTTCTTAGACTCCGCTACGGTTTGGACGATGGTCGGATGAAAACCTTAGAAGAAATTGGACAAATTTTCAACGTTACCCGTGAACGGATTCGTCAAATTGAGGCTAAGGCACTCCGCAAGTTACGTCACCCAAATCGTAATAGTGTTCTCAAAGAATATATCCGGTAATTAATTGTCATTTATTGCTGACAATTAACAACTGATAAAAAGTTAACAAATAAAAACCTGGTAGTGAATTATCGCTCCAGGTTTTTTTTGATTTGCCGACAATATTTTGTCCTAATTATTTATAGAATGCCCCAAAAATGTAAGAAACCTTGACCAGAAAAAAGTTCAATTAATACAGCCGCTAAAAAGCCGATCATTGCCAAGCGACCGTTCCAAATTTCTGCTTGAGGAGTAAAACCCCAACGCCAAGCGTTGCGATCTTCAGTTATGGGGGTGGTAACTTTTGTGGTAGTTGTTGCGTTAGTCATGGTTGGCACTCCAAGCTGGATTTACGAAGGATTGTTGCCTTATGTAAACTAATATAACAATCTTTTTCATAAATGCAACCCTAATTTATCTTTTTATTTCTATAGCTTGACTTAGGTAACTAAGATTGGTAAGCAAAATATTAATACATCTATCTTCAGGTATAGTTACTAAATTTGCCTTATATTTTGTAATTTCAGCATCGCCAACGGCTAGCCCTCATATAGAATTTAGGGACTTGCCCGCCGTTGAATTATTGTCAACTCAAAAATTACGGGTGGAGGCAGTGCCAATACGGTTCGGATAAGGAATTTATTGGTTAAGGCAGGCAGGGGGAGAAGTGTTTCGACTACGCTCAACACCCGAAGCAGGGGAAGAAAAGAATTAGTAAATAATAACCCTCTTTCCTCCCCTGCTTATCCGATGAGGGTAATGGGGTGAGTCAGCGTTATGTGAGGGTTTTTTCTTTGCCAAAAAGTTAAAATTTTTCGGAGCATATGCGAAATATTTACTTTATTTGATCTCCCTTACTAACGAACTTCGGCGACGGTGATAATTTTCTCATCGCGGTTAAGTTGGAGGATACTTTCACCCTTGCCATCTCTACCTAAAATCGGCACTGTTTCTACAGGTATTCTTACTACTCGTTCTTTGTTAGTAACTAGTGCGACTTCAGCAGAAGCGATCGCCTTCACCATACCAGCTAAATTGTCAGTTTTATTACCAAATTTCACAACTTGCGTACCTAAATCACCCCGATTAGCTGCTCTTAACTGACTTGCAGCCATTCGCTTGGCATATCCTTCTTGAGTAACTAGCAGCAATTGATCATCTTTACCTACAGTGACACAGCCAACCATAAGTTGATTTCTCAACAGCCTAAATGCTTGTAAACCCATTGCTGTGCGACCCATAACAGGTAGTTGCTCATCATTGGCTGCAAACCGCAACACTCGCCCACTAGAACTAGCTAAAACTAAATGTTCTCCTGGAGTGGTGAACTGAGTATATGACAATTCATCGTTATCTTTAAGCTTTAGAATCGTAATTCCGCGACGAGTCAGATTAGTCAATTCTCCTAAAGACAAGCGTTTGATTCGCCCGTCTTTTGTCAGCAAAATCAGCTGTTGAGTATCTAAATTTTCTGGTAGCACAAGACGGCTTACCACGGCTTCTTGAGCGCTTTGAGCAGTACTAGTAAGTGTAGTAATTAATGGTGTCCCCCTTGAAGAACGTCCAGTAGTTAAAGGAATTTCTCCTACCTTCACTGGGTAGAGTTTGCCACTACTGGTTAATACCAGCAATTCTTTCTCTGTATCGGTCAACTCTGTTTGGATGATGAAGTCGTGATCGTGCAGACCATTTTCTGTTTTCGACTTTCTCCCTGATGGTTGAGTGTGGCGCACATAACCCCGTTGGGTAAATTCTAAAACTGCTGCTTCTGGTGACTGTTCTAATTTAGGAGTTAGGATTTGGGATTTGAGATTATCTGAATCAGCTCCTTTTTTCTTTGTTCCTTTACTTTCTTGTAATCTCGTCTCACTAATACTAGGTAAAAGCTTAGTACGCCGGGGATTGCCGTATTTACGTTTGAGCGATCGCAAGTCTTTTTTCATGGACTTGAGTAATTCTCGGCGATCGCTGAGTAATCTTTGCAATAAAGTAATTTGTTCGCTGAGTTGATCAAACTCTTGCTGCAAGTTCTGCTGTTCTAAACTGGTGAGGCGGCGCAATGGCATAGCCAAAATTGCATCTCCCTGTACCTCACTCAAATCTAGTTGACTACAAAGGTTGATTTTTGCTGTACTACCATCGGCAGCCCGGCGCAAAATTTCAATAACTGTATCTAAATTAGACAAGGCTTTGAGCAACCCTGCGACTACATGTGACCGACTTTCCGCCTTACCCAACTCGTAACCATAGCGACGATTCAGCGTTTCTTCTCGGAAGTTTAAAAACTCCTGCAATATTTGCCGCAAGCTCAACTGGCGGGGTTGTCCATCTACTATTGCCAAGAGAATTGCCCCAAAAGTCGTTTGCAAAGCGGTTTGGTGATACAAATGCTGGAGAACTTCTTGGGGGTTGGTATCACGTTTAAGTTCAATTACTACCCGCATCCCTTCGCGATCGCTCTCGTCCCGAAGGTCAGAAATTCCGTGCAGACGGCCTTGATTAACTAAATCTGCTACTTTCTCAATCCAACCTGCTTTATTTACTTGATAAGGCAATTCTGTGATGATAATTGCTGTCCGCCGCTTGCTACCTCTAACAGGTGCAATTTCTTCTAGTGTTGCGACTCCTCGCAGCAAAATTCCACCTTTACCAGTGCTGTATGCTTCTTTGATTCCTGTATCACCAACTATTTCTCCACCAGTAGGAAAGTCTGGGCCAGGAATTAATTTCCATAATTTTTCATCTGATAAATCGGGTTGGTCGATTAAAGCAATCAAGCCATCAACCACTTCCTCTAAGTTGTGTGGAGGAATATTTGTTGCCATACCCACAGCAATACCAGCACAGCCATTCAGCAATAAAAACGGCAACTGAGCAGGTAACACTGTTGGTTCTTGCTGGGAATTATCGAAGTTACCAATAAACTCCACCGTTTCTTCACCAATTTCTGCCAACATTCCCTCATGGCTAATAGGTGAAAGACGCGTTTCTGTATAACGCATCGCCGCTGGTGGATCGTTATCAACGCTGCCAAAATTGCCATGTCCTGCTAGTAAAGGATAGCGACTAGAAAATTCCTGTACTAGCCTCACCAAGGCATCGTAAACCGCTTGATCCCCGTGGGGGTGGTATTTACCTAGCACGTCTCCCACTACACGAGCGCATTTACGATAAGGCCTATCGGGTGTCAGTCCCAATTCGTGCATAGCATATAAAATCCGTCGATGCACGGGTTTTAAGCCATCACGCACGTCTGGTAACGCTCGCCCAACAATCACACTCATGGCATATTCCAAGTAAGACCGTTGCATCTCGGTGTGCAGGGCTGTTGTGATCACCTGTCCCGTTGAGAGAAGGTTTAACTGTTTGGCCATGAGTTTTTTCCCTGAATTTTCACTACACAAAAGTCGCTATAACTGAACATTGCAGCAAACACAGCATAACGGATGAAATGGGATTACTAACACAATCTTGATAGTCAAAAGATAAATAGCAGTAGTATCATCCTTGATGACGGGGATGCACTTTGATTACTAAAAAGGAGCTAGACAAATGTTTTGCTCAGGTTGTAATCTCCCTCACCTCTATAAATAAAATTCTCATGAAAACCGTTCTAATTGTTGAAGACGATCTAATTAATGCTCGTGTTTTTTCCAAAATTTTGACCAAGCGCGGCGGTTTGGATGTAAAACACACTGAAAATGTAGAAGAAGTAATAAGCATTGCCCAATCAGGAGAAGCAGACCTAATTTTAATGGATGTTTCTCTTTCAAGAAGTGTTTACCAAGGTAAATCTGTTGATGGAATTAAAATCACACAAATGCTGAAATCTGACCCAAAGACAGCAAATTTGCCTGTTATTTTGGTAACGGCACACGCAATGGAAGGCGATCGCGAGAACTTTCTCAAGCAAAGTGGTGCTGATGGTTACATCTCTAAGCCTGTTGTAGACCATCAACAGTTTGTTGATCAAATCTTGGCACTTCTCCCCATAGACAATCACTAAAAACTAACGTCATCTTTTCAGAAAGATTCGCCCAAAATTTTTGAGCGAATCTTTTTCATCAAGATAGTATATGTGTACTATAAAAAGATAGTATTCGCAAGTAATTTAATTGAAATTGGAGAATAGGGCATAGAGCATAGGGCATAGGGCATAGGGCATAGGGCATAGGGCATAGGGAATTGGTAACTTTTCCCCATGATGCAACTTGCTAAAAGTCGGGCAAAGCCAACAACACTCGCCTCATACCTTTAACTTTAAGGTTGATACATCCAAGCAAGACTGAGCAGGGAAGAAAGAGGTAATTTTTCTTCATCCCCCCGTCGCTGAGCGTAGCCGAAGTGTACACCCTGCACCCTGCCCCAATTCCTCTTCCCCATGCCCCATTTTTATTGAGTAGGTTCTGGTCTTTCGCTTTGTTCTAGGGCTGCTTGGATACTGGGTAGTTCTAAGAATTTT
>JBBSOP010000358.1:0-5657 GCA_038259655.1 Chroococcales cyanobacterium | reverse complement strand
TAGATGACCAAACCAAGTACTAGGGAGAATTTTAAGACTTGTGTGTACACCGTAGCCCACCTTGGGGGAGAGGACTGCAAGCGGGGTTTTTCCAATCGTCGAACTCATGTTAATTAAGGAAATTGCTGTTTCTGCTTTAGGGATAAGTAGTGCTTTGTAACTTATAAACGGCGAGTTGCTGGAGCAAAATTGCTGCAACTCATCTCCAGACTATCGTTCAGCTAGGAACTTTTGCTGTTCAGATTTGGATGCAATTATTTTATGTGACATGATTGTTAGCCTCACTTACGCAATCAGATAGACAGACCACCTAAGTACCCAACTATAAGCACTGTTTGTCAAGATTTCATAAACCTAGAGGTAGAAATCGAAGTTGTATATTTACTCCTCAAAGTAGATATAAAAACTTCCATTTTTTATAGATATACTAATATCTCTAGAGGCGAAATAGTTAATTATCGATATTTTTGAAGTTATTTGAAGCATTTACATAAATATTATGGGAACGTATGATCAAAGTTGATAAAAAAATAAACCTTACACGTACTATTTTTTTTGTTAAAAGTTTGGATATGAGGTATAATCTTTATTTACTAATTATCTAAAATTTTCAAGTCATAAATTATACTAAAAACCTCTCTCCAGGACGAAGAGAGGTTTAATAATTACGAGAACACAAATTTACTTTATTGGTAAATATTTAGAAAGTCGGCTAACTGCCGAAGTTGCTGCTGCTGTTTGTTAAATTGCTTTTGTTCTAGTGTTAAGATATCGCTGTCAATTGGTTGGCGCATATCCCATTGCCACTCGGCTAATATTAGTAAACTCATCATGATGATGACACCAGTAGCTAGAAACTGCCATTGACCAAAGCAAGGCATGGCTATAATTCCCAATAGATGAATCATTGCTGTCATCAAAAAAGTACGCGATCGCAAAGCCAACGCTGTACACAAGTAACCAATACTACTCAATCCCAACCACAGGGGACACAGACGCATCAAAATTTCGCCCCAGCCTAAAAAAATGCTTGCGTCGGTGATGAAAACACCCCCTAACATCAAAATCACCCAACAATATATTAGCCAACGCACCTCTTCTACACTTACCCAAAACCAAGTCAAAACTACCATACCCATCGTACCGACGCAGGTAAGTACTGACCACAAAATTGCTTGTGTATACCAGCTAATGGGTAAAAACTGGGCTGTCAGGAACATACCTGCACATATTAGACCCCAAAGGATAAACACCTGATCTATTCTGGTATAAAATCCAGACAATACTCTCAATTGACCAATTTTGAAATTAAGACGTACTAGACCTTCCAAGTCTTGAAAATCTAAAGCTTCCTGTTTATCACGCAGTAGTGGTTGAGAAATGGGTAAAACAGTCATTCAGAGTTTTTATTTAATAATTATGGTTAAATTTAAAACATTACTTGGGTAATCTTAATAAATAATTTAACATTTTTTAACTAAAATTATTGGAGGATGGGCGATCGCTCTGATGATGATCGAGAAAACAGATGCGTAAAAGTTATCCTGTTCTATAGCGATATCACAGTTTCAGCAGATTGATTCGGTGTATGACGAGGGCGAAGATGTAAGATGACTTCTGTATCAAGTCGCTTGAGGAAAATGAGGAGTTTACCCTCGCTGAAGCGTTGAAACTCTCCTTTTATCAAATGAGAGACTTCTGGCTGGGGAATCCCAAGAAGTTCGCTGATTTCGCGCTGTTTCAGTAGGTGCAGTACCTGAATCCCTATCTTGCCCCGCATAAAAAGTTCATCTGCGTCTGACAAACCAAGGTCAGCGAATACATTACCACTACTTTCTTCAAAAACGGATTCCTGTGTCATTGTTTTTTCTCCCTTACTACTGCGTCCTTATAGCGTTGTTGAATTAGGTCAATATCAGCCTGTGGGGTTTTAATTCCCTGCTTTGATTTTTTCTGAAAAGCGTGCAGGATGTAGATTTTTTCTCCAATTTTGACCGCATGGACTGCCCTGTAAGTATCGGTATCGTAGCGTTTGACGATTTCATACACGCCACTTCCAACCCCTGATAAGTATCGCAAAAACTCTTTGGTTGATTCTCTAGCGTGTGCCTCTGCTATCTTCGACGGTATTGACACAGCGGCTCTTTGCATTTGACTAGATAATTGATAGACCTCATGCTTTGGAAAATTCTCAGTTAGACAATAAATTTGTTCAACTAAATCCATACTAAACTGCCAAACTTTTAAGTCTCTGTAACTATTAATACTCATTAAAAAAACCTCTAATCTAGTCTCTAGTCCCTAGTTCCTAGCCCCTAGTCCCTAACTCCTCCCCATCCCTAATCTCATCCTCAAATAGCAAAGAGGGTGTTTGCATTACAAATGGTAGTTCCGCACCTATAAGACCTCGCTGAATGCGTTCTGAAGTCTCAGCAAAAACCACAAATAAAGGGTATATAGTATTAGCTCCTTCACTTAGAATATGGCTATGGCGGGGAGGCATTAGCCACTCATAATCTTGATCTAATAAAACCTGTGTTTGTCGCCAACGTCCTAACAAGTCAGAAAAGTCTTCGTGGTGACGATGAATAAAAACTAAAATTTCAGCACCAGTTTTAATCTTCCATTCTGGGTCACACATTAAAATTGCTACATCACAGAGTAAACAAGCCGCCCGTGGGGCTGTTATCTCAGTTTGACGGTGGCGGACAATTGGTAAGGGAATAGTTATTACGCTGTCATCTGGACGACGTAGACTAGGAATCATTTCCAAGTATGGTCGGTGTTGTTTTAATAATGCGATCGCAGCTAGATGATTGCTATACTCTGCTAAGCTAGCTTCATAGTGAGATTTTTGTACAGGCATAGTTTTATAAAGTATAAAATATGAAGTTTAAAGGATGAATTATGAAATTTTGCTATCTTCATCCTTTATTTGCTCATCACTTAGCCCAGCTTTTCAAATACCTTAAATAGAGGCAGATACATTGCTAAGATAATCGTCCCAACCATGCCTCCTAAAACTACAATCATTATTGGTTCTAGAATACTAGTTAATGCTTTGACTGCTTGCTCAACTTCATCTTCATAAAAGTCAGCAATTTTCATCAACATCGCATCTATTTCTCCAGTTTCTTCGCCAATACTAATCATTTGAATTGCCATCGCCGGAAAAACTTTATCTTTTTGCAAGGCAATACTAATCATGCCTCCTTGTTGAATTTCTAAACGCGCTGCATCTATGGCGTTTGCAACTACTTGGTTTCCTGAAGTATCTCGTACAATTTCTAAAGAAGTCAAAATTGGTACACCTGAACGAGCTAAAGCTCCAAAGGTGCGACTAAAGCGAGCAACAGAAGATTTTTGAATCAAGTCGCCAAACAAAGGCATTTTCAAAGAAAGACGATCAATTGTTTCCTTGCCAACACGGGTTTTATAATACTGCTTAAAAGCAATATTTGCACCTATCAAAGAACCTACGATCCCTAAAGACCACCAACTTCTCAAAATTGTACTACAAACCATCAAAAACTCAGTAAGAGCAGGCAATTCTGTTCCCAAATCTTTAAAAATACCAGCAAAAATGGGAATAAGAAAAACTGTCATCCCGACAAAGATAGCGGTAGCCAAAAACCCTACAACTGTTGGATAAGCTAGGGCTGATTTAATTTGGTTTTGCAATCTGGCAACATCTTCTAATAACTTGGCTAGGCGATTTAGCACTTCGTCAAGTACACCACCGACTTCACCAGCTTGAATCATGCTGACATACAAGCCATCAAAACAGTCAGGATGTTTATGCATAGAGTCAGAAAGGTTAACTCCGCTTTGAACATCGTTGCTAATATCAACTAAAGCTTGTTTTAGTTTAGAATTAGTACACTGATCAGCCAGTACACCTAGACTTCTGACAATTGCCACTCCTGCATTCACCAAAGTAGCAAGTTGACGAGAGAAAACTGCTTTTTCTTTAATAGAAACTTTAACAAAAGAATTTTGGATTTTTTGTAGGTCAAAGCTTCCCTGAAAGCCTAAAGACTGTTTGAGATCTTGAACTACAAAACCTTGGTCTCTGAGATTAGTCCGGGCTTGCGCCAAAGATGGGGCAACAACTTTTTCTTTTCTAGATTTTCCTTGTGGATCTCGAATACGAGCAACGTAGGTTGGCATGGATTTAAAAATTCAAAATAGTTAAGAGTCAAAAGTTAAGAGTTATAGGTCAAAGGTCTTCCTATTTTCCCCATCTCTTTAATTTACTGATACCGATTCAATTAAGGATTGCAACTTTGCTAGAGACGCGTTACCGCACGTCTATAAAATGGTCTATATGTCACATTCTTTTTTTAAATTGGTATCAGTTCATTTAATGTGCTTTAGCTGCGCCTACACCGGGCTTTGCACCTGCTTGTGGCGCAGCAGTACCGATTAGACGTTGGATTTCATCTGCTTTGGAAGTCTTAGACATCGCCGCTTCAAAAGAGATAGTTCCAGCTTTATACAAATCAGCTAAAACTTTCTCTAGAGTTTGCATCCCTAATTTGCCACCAGTTTGAATAGCTGAGTAGATTTGAGATGTTTTACCTTCTCGAATCAAGTTAGAAACAGCGGGAGTCACAATCAGAATTTCTTGAGCCATTACTCGGCCATATTCACCTGGTTTCGGGTTTTTCTTGGATACTAAAGTTTGGCTGAATACTGCTACTAACGAGTTAGACAACTGCACCCGCACCTGGGTTTGTCTTTCATGAGGGAAAACGTCGATAATCCGGTCAACAGTTTGTGCAGCAGAACTGGTGTGCAGTGTACCAAACACCAAGTGTCCTGTTTCCGCTGCCGAAATCGCCAAAGAAATCGTTTCCAAATCCCGCATTTCTCCCACCAGAATAATATCTGGATCTTCCCGCAAGGCTGCTTTTAAAGCATTAGCAAAACTTTTGGTATCTTCACCCAACTGCCGTTGGTGGACTAAACTTTTGATGGGTTCATAGACAAATTCAATCGGGTCTTCTACCGTTAAAATATGCTCTGCCTTGGTGCGGTTAATCAAGTCAATCATCGCCGCTAGGGTAGTTGTCTTCCCAGAACCTGTAGGGCCTGTCACCAGAATTAATCCTCTGGGTTTATCCGACATTTCCCGTACTACATCTGGCAAACCTAATTTTTCAAAGTTAGGAATTTTAGAACTTAGCGCCCGTAAACAAGCAGCATAAGCACCACGTTCTTTATAGACATTAACCCGGAAACGAGCTAAACCTTTAACACCATAAGAACAATCCAACTCCCAAGTCTGCTCTAGGGTTTTACGCTGGGTATTGTTGAGCATACTAAAAATTAGTCTTTGGCACTGGTCAGCACTCAATATTTGGTCGCCTATGGGAGTAAGTTTGCCACTGATGCGGAAATAGGGAGGCAAACCTGCGGATAAATGTAAATCCGAGCCACCCATTTCAATCAGCTGTTCCATTAAGTCTTCAATCATCATTTCCATAGTTCTATTTCCTTTGTTTAGTTATTTGCTACTGACCATTGACC
The DNA here is from genome assembly GCA_038259655.1 of Chroococcales cyanobacterium. Taxonomy (GTDB): domain Bacteria; phylum Cyanobacteriota; class Cyanobacteriia; order Cyanobacteriales; family Nostocaceae; genus Halotia. The sequence goes on along the minus strand of JBBSOP010000358.1, from coordinate 125 downwards.
AATGAGCTAATCTTGAAAACGAGATGTCATACAATAAGGACAATCCAGCCATTCGGGTTGTAGTGTGGCATCACAAGTTCGGCAGGTTAGACCACTCTTGCGTTTGGCTTTTAACTCGGCTTCTA
>JBBSOP010000357.1:0-5728 GCA_038259655.1 Chroococcales cyanobacterium | reverse complement strand
TTACTCATTACTCATTACTTTAAAGCCGTCCTAGAAGGACGTTCGCGTAGCGTCTCGTAGAGAGGCTTTAGACCCATTTCTTTGGTAAGTCATAAATCCGATTAAAATAAAAACCATGCCCAATGCCCAATACTTCGGCTACGCTCAGTACAAGTACCCAATACCCAATTATAATTGCTCATAGAGGCGCTAGCGGCTACCGTCCTGAGCATACTTTGGCTGCTTATGAATTAGCGATCGCTCTCGGTGCTGATTATATTGAACCAGATTTAGTGTCAACTAAAGATGGCATTTTAATTGCTCGTCACGAAAACGAAATTTCGGAAACTACCGATATTGTTAGTCACACGGAATTTGCTTACCGTAAAACTACTAAACTCATTGACGGAGAATTAAAGAATGGTTGGTTTACTGAAGACTTTACCCTTGCAGAAATAAAAACTCTCAAAGCTAAAGAACGAATCCCCCAAATAAGACCCCAAAACACCATCTATGATGGATTATTTACAATTCCTACACTGCAAGAAATCATTGATTTAGCCAAAACTAAAAGTGCCGAACTTAATCGTGTGATCGGTATTTATCCTGAAACGAAACATCCGACTTACTTTCAATCTATCGGGCTAGCATTAGAAGATACTCTTTTAGCAACTTTGACTGCTCATAGTGATATACCTGTTTTTATCCAGTCTTTTGAAGTAAGTAATTTGCAATATTTATCCACCAAAACCGATTTACCTTTGGTGCAATTGCTCAACGATACTGGCAAACCTGGCGATTTTGTAGTAACTAACGATGTCCGTACCTATGCAGACTTGGCAACAGCATCAAGTTTGAGAGAAATTGCTAAATATGCACAAGCGATTGGTATTCATAAAAATTTGCTGATTCCTAGAGATAGTACAGGGAAATTGCGATCGCCTACATCTATAGTTAAAAATGCTCATGCAGCTGCTTTGCTAGTTCATGTATGGACTTTTCGTAATGAAGACTGCTTTTTACCACTGGATTTTCAAAAGAATCCTCAAAGAGAATATGAACTATTCTTCAGCTTAGGCATTGATGGCGTATTTAGTGACTATCCAGATACAGCCAAAGCTATAAGGGACAGAGAACAGTAGTTTTTCCCCCTCTGTTAATTTAACCAATTTGCAGAGGTGTAAATATCATTTCTTGCTATTTATGTCAACTCAAAAAAATCTATGCTGACTATTAATGAATGTCTCAGATAATTTATAGATAAAATATAATCATTACTATTTATAACTTTAATCCTTTCCTATATAAGAATTAATTAGAGTAAATATCTGAGATTTATTTATAAAAGTAATTTCTTTTTAGTACATATAACGGTAAGCTATTTCTAATCAAACATTAAGCAAATATAAATTTGCGTTATCTAAAATAGCTGGTTTAGCTGGGATCAACGCAATTTGAGGCAAAACTGCCTAAATTTTATTGTCAATCTAGAGGTAGGTAAATGGCTCAGTTTCTACTTGAGACTGTTTGGCTAGTTCCGTGCTATGCGTTAATGGGTGGCTTGTTGGCTATTCCTTGGTCACCGGGATTAATTCGCAAAACCGGGCCAAGACCAGCAGGTTATCTAAACTTAATAATGACATTTTTGGCGTTGGTTCATAGTGCGATCGCATTGCAAGCGACTTGGAATCATCCACCCCAAGAAGTATTTATTCCTTGGCTATCTACTGCTGGTTTAAACCTCACCATTGCTTTAGAAATTTCCTCGGTAAGCGTCGGTGCGATGGTAGTCATTACTGGGTTGAATTTTCTAGCCCAGATTTATGCAGTTGGCTACATGGAAATGGATTGGGGCTGGGGACGCTTCTATTCCTTGTTGGGATTATTTGAAACTGGATTGTGCGCCCTAGCCTTGTGTAACAATTTGTTTTTCAGCTATGTAATTCTGGAAATTCTGACTTTAGGAACTTACTTGTTAGTTGGCTTATGGTTTAGTCAACCTTTGGTAGTCTCTGGTGCTAGAGATGCTTTTTTAACCAAACGGGTAGGAGACTTATTTTTGTTGATGGGGGTACTAGCATTGTGGCCTCTAACTGGAACTTGGAATTATCCAGAACTAGCGCAATGGGCGATTACTGCTAATGTTGATCCAACACTGATTACCTTAGTAGGTTTAGCTTTAGTTGCTGGGCCGATGGGCAAATGCGCCCAGTTCCCTTTGCATCTATGGTTAGATGAAGCGATGGAAGGGCCTGTTCCTAGTACAATTTTGCGGAACTCTGTAGTAGTTGCTAGTGGTGCTTGGATATTAATTAAACTGCAACCGATTTTAACTTTATCACCGCTAGTTTCTTCATTTATGGTCGCCATTGGTGCAGTAACAGCCGTGGGGGGTTCCTTAATTGCGATCGCCCAGATAGACGTTAAACGCTGTTTATCCTACTCTGTCAGTTCCTACATGGGTTTAGTGTTCATCGCTGTGGGAGTGCAACAAGACGAAGCAGCACTATTATTAGTACTCACCCACGCCCTAGCATCAGCACTATTAGTTATGAGTACCGGGGGAGTTATTTGGAATAGCATTACCCAAGATCTAACCCAATTAGGTGGACTATGGACACGTCGCCCCATTTCTGGGTTAGCTTTCATCGTTGGTACATTGGGACTAATTGGTTTTCCACCACTGGGTAGCTTTTGGGCATTGTTTAAATTAGCAGATGCCATGTGGGCAGTTCAACCTTTATTGGTAGGAATAGTCATAACTATCAACGCTTTAACAGCCTTTAGTTTAACTAGAGAATTTAGTTTAATTTTTGGTGGTAAACCCAAACAAATGAGTGAGCGATCGCCTGAAGTTCACTGGCCAATGGTTTTACCAATGGTAATTTTACTAGGCTTTGTTTTCCACTTGCCTTTGATATTACAAAGCTTATCGTTACTACCTAATTGGGCAACTTTAAATAAAGATGTTGCCTTACTGTTAATTTGGTCGAGTATTTTTGGTTGTAGCATTAGTGGCGTAATTTATTTAGGCAATATTCCCAAACCGATTCGTCTGCCTTGGAAAGGCTTACAAGACTTGCTAGCCTACGATTTTTACACCCCAAAACTCTATCGAATGACCATCATTTTCGGCGTTGCTCAAATTTCTAAACTCGCTGATATGATTGACCGTTTCGTAGTTGATGGCATCGTTAACTTAGTTGGTTTGTTTTCCTTATTAGGTGGTGAAGGTTTGAAATACAGTACTTCTGGACAAACCCAGTTTTATGCCTTCACCATACTTTTTGGAGTAGGTGCTTTAGGAATGTGGGTAACTTGGCCATTCTGGGGAATACAATTTTTAGACTTGATGTTTTAAGTCAATAGATAAGTAGGATGGCATAGGTTTGTAGTGAGGACTTTAGTCCTCCAAAAGGGCTAAAGCCCTTACTACGAGATTAATTTATTTTTCTACATTACTTAATGTAGTTTGATTTATTCTTGCCAACTTACTTAATCACTTTTCTATGCCCAATAACTAATTAATATGCTGAGTGTTTTAATCTGGATACCAATTTTAGCTGCGGCTGTTATCGGATTTTGGCCTAGTAACGCCATCCCTACAAATCGCATTCGTTTAGTAGCCCTGACTGTAGCTTTTCTAGTTCTTCTCTGGAATATTTTCATCTTGTTTAAATTTGACATTACCAATCCAGGTATGCAATTTCAAGAATATATTCCTTGGAACGAAACTCTTGGTTTAAATTATCAACTAGGGGCTGATGGATTATCCATTTTGATGTTGGTATTAAATAGCCTCCTCACCTGGATTGCTATTTATAGCAGTAGCAAAAAAACTGAACGTCCCAAGCTTTACTACTCAATGATTTTATTAGTGAGTGGTGGAGTAGCTGGTGCTTTTCTAGCAGAAAACTTGCTGTTGTTCTTCCTGTTTTACGAACTGGAATTAATTCCCTTTTATTTATTAATTTCCATTTGGGGAGGAGAAAAACGAGCTTATGCAGGTAACAAATTTCTACTTTACACTGCTGTTTCTGGAGCCATAATTTTAGCCACCTTCTTAGGTATGGTATGGCTAACTGGTTCGACTAATTTTGCTTTTGATGCAGTCTCGACTGAAAAACTTGACCTAGCAAAACAACTGCTTTTACTAGTAGGAATAGTAGTAGGTTTTGGGATTAAAATTCCTCTAATTCCTTTCCATACATGGTTGCCCGATGCTTACGTAGAAGCTTCAGCACCAATTGCCATTCTTCTCGGTGGCGTACTAGCCAAATTGGGAACTTATGGATTATTGCGATTTGGTATGGGGATGTTTCCTGACTCTTGGAGCATTATTGCACCGACATTGGCAGTTTGGGGAGCAATCAGCACTATATATGGGGCAGTAATTGCGATCGCCCAAAAAGATATCAAGCGCATGGTAGCATACAGTTCGATTGGTCACATGGGCTATGTATTGTTAGCTGCTGCCGCTAGCACTTCCTTAGCGTTAGTCGGTGCTGTTGCCCAAATGTTCAGTCACGGCATCATCCTAGCGATTCTCTTCCATTTAGTCGGAGTCGTAGAAGCCAAAGTTGGAACCCGCGAATTAGATAAACTCAACGGTTTAATGAGTCCCATTCGAGGTTTGCCATTAATTAGCGCCCTCCTAGTTCTCAGTGGTATGGCTAGTGCCGGGATTCCCGGTTTAACAGGATTCATCGCCGAATTTATCGTATTTCAGGGCAGTTTCTCCGTCTTTCCCTTACCAACACTGTTATGTGTAATTTCGTCAGGTTTAACCGCAGTTTATTTTGTAATTCTCCTCAACCGCACCTGCTTTGGCAGACTTGAAAATCTAGCCTACTATCCCCAAGTTATATGGTCTGAGAAAATACCCGCTTTAATTTTGGCATTACTAATCATCTTTTTGGGAGTACAACCCACATGGTTAGTGCGTTGGAGTGAATCTACAACTACAGCAATGGTAGCCACAATTCTCCCAGCCGACAAAACCGTAATCTCTCAAGTAGCTTTGAAGTAATATTTCTGGCGTTGCTAAACCAATCAGTAACGCCGAAATTTTATGTACTGAAATTTAAAACTCTGTATACTCTCTGCGCCTCTGCGTGAAATAAAAAATCTTAAGGAATCAAAATGGTACAAACTCCAGAAAAAGCTGATACAAAACTACCACCTTCCGAGCATGAATTTGCCGAAGTTATTCATCGCCTCGAAGCAGGGGGTTCAATGTTACCCGATACCCCAGAAAACCTGATGCAAATCATCGGTTTATATAAAGCTTATGCTGTGCCGATGGATTTTTACTGGCGCGACTTACTTTATATTGCCGAACAAGTATTTTTAGATCCCTTTCCCTTCTTTAAATACTTCTTACCCCAAGAATATTTAGATCGCCACAATCATTATGCTGGTGATGATGCCGATTTACGAGTTTGGCGTGGTCAAGCAACAGCACACCCCGAACTTTTGGCATTTATCAACAAAGGTGAAACCTTCAAAATGCCCAAATTATTACATCACTGGTTTCACGATCGCATTAACATGGAATTTGCTGAAGCTTGTATGCGAGCAATGCTTTGGCATAGAGGCATGGGTGGGAAATTTGACCCTTACTTGGATACCGAAGAATATAAAGCCAACGCCGATAGAGCAATCAAAGCCTACTTTCAAGGCAACCCAATGATGTTGGGACTTTATCAACTGTTCCCAGATATGTTTTTAGAACAGTGCCGCCAGATGT
>JBBSOP010000356.1:0-5728 GCA_038259655.1 Chroococcales cyanobacterium | reverse complement strand
GTTCACGTCGTCGCTAATAGCTTAAAGGTACTAAAACTTGACGTTGCAACCTTTAAGCATTTTGGTGCTGCATGGGCCAAATTTAAATTTGCTAGGACAGCGAGAACCAGGAATTTATGGTTCTCTAACATTAGCTGAAATTAATCGCCTGTTAGAAGCAGCAGCACTAAAGTTACAGGCGAAAATTTTTTCTTTACAATCAAATCATGAAGGGGTTTTAGTAGATACCATTCATGGAGCATTAGAAAAACATCAGGGAATTTTGATTAACGCCGGAGCTTATACTCATACTAGTGTGGCATTACGGGATGCGATCGCCGCTGTTAATCTGCCCACAGTAGAAGTTCATCTCAGCAACATTTATCGCCGAGAGGAGTTTCGTCATCATTCTTACATAGCTCCCGTAGCAATTGGACAGATTAGCGGCTTTGGTTCCCAAAGTTATCTGTTGGGCTTACAAGCATTGGTACATCATTTAAGAAAGGATGAAGTGTAAAGGCTAGCCCCTTTAAGATGAGTTGTAAAATCTCTTTTTTTCTCCGCGCTCTCTGTGCCTCTGGAGTTAGATAAATTACTTTCAAACCACGGAGACGCAAAGAGAAGTTGCGGTGCGGGTGTTCTCCCCGTTGAGCAAACTTCTCCTATCAAAGACGCTGCGCGCTAAGCGTAGCTATGCCGCAGGCTTTACGGTGGACACAGAGAGAGGCCAGAGCGGTGACATTGAAAGGGCTAGTATAAAGGCTAAGGGTTGATAAAAATCTGACTATAGTTAGATTTCATCCTTCTTTGATGGAAGACGCTACGCGAACACACTTGATCCTCAATGTATGCGCTACTCACTTGTAAGTCGGTTTAGAGGTACTTTACTAGGTGTATCACTGGGACAAACTTTAGCCCAACGTTACGAACAACAGCCTCAAGTTTGTAATGATGTGGGCAAAATTGCTGTCCTCGGCGCTGAAAGTTTAATTGCACTGGGTAAATTAAATTTAGATGATTGGTTAGAACGTCAGTTAAAAAAATCTCCTCATTTAGATACAACTGATAGTGTTTCATCACAAGTTATACTTGCCGCAATTCCAGTGGCTCTTTTTTTTCATGAAAATAAAATTAAATTACGACAAAATTTGTTACATCTGTCAAAAATCTGGCAAGATGACCCCATTGTTCGAGATGTAACTTTAGCATTGGGGTATGCGATCGCTCAATCCCTTGTTGAACAACTCGAACCCCGAACCCTCATCCCCCAAACAATTGCTTTTATTGGAGAAACAGAGACTTCAGTACCACAACAATTATTAAAAGTTAATGATTTGTTAAAGCAAGGAGCTGGGTTAGACAAGGTGCAATCCGAATTGAGTAAAGAAGCAGAATGGAGTCATGCTATTGGTATGGTGTTTTACTGCTTTCTCAGTACCTCAGAAGACTTTCGGATAGCAGTTTTAAGAGCTATTGGTAATGGCGATATCCAAAAACAAGATTCTTGGTCTTTACGCTCACAAACTATAGCTGCAATGACTGGATCTTTATCAGGAGCTTATAACAGTATTGTGGGTATTCCTGTTAAGTGGCAAGTTCGGCTGTCATCAGGGGGAGAAATGACCAGCTTTTCCCAAATGTTAGAATTGGCAGATGCACTTGTGGCTGTATGGTCAGGAGTGTATGCTCTAGACCTAAATGTCAATAAAACTCAGGAGGATGAAAGCGTCATGTCTAACGCACAGGCTACCCTTTGTGTCTATGCAGCACCTCGCGTCATCCAGTCGCGTTAATGCTATTGTCATCATTCAATAGTGCAGGTGCGAAACACTTGATAGCACGAACCCAGCCAGCTACCATCAAACATCATATTTTTTTTCTACTACAATTTAATTTCACTATCACTCTTCAAACACTTTCCGCCGCTGAGGTTCCTAATCATGTCCACCACTCCTTGGGCTTTTCTTAGGATTGTCTTGTTTTGAGCCATCAAAGTAAGCAACCACAGGTAATGAAAACGCAGCGATTGATTCAGTCTTTGACCCAGCAATTGTCTCACTGGCGGCGAAGGTACAAAGCACTACGCCGAAAAAGCCAGTTGCTTGTTAAGGTAAGAAGTCAAAGTAGTAATAGTCGCCGCAAAAGATTTTTTAGAAGTGTTATCAGCGATATACTCCTGTATTTAATCAAAATCACTGCCAACAACGAACACCGAAAACGAAAAATAGTCCTCGGTTCAATGGCAAAATCGGTCAAACAACGGCGTGGAATTAATACAGTAATTTTAGATTGGGTTCATCAAAAGCGTTTCTTTGTTGTTTTGGCGATCGCAGTATTATCTTTAACAGGTGTCATCGGACATAAGTTATACAATCAACCCCAACTACAAGTAGACACGCTAGCGCCACAGACAATTAGAGCGCCTTACACTGATACTATCGAAGACCGACAAGAAACTGAAGCCCAGCGCCAAGCTGTCAGTGGAAGTTCTATCGCAGTGTTGATAATTGATACCCAAATAACTGAAAAAATTGACCAAAATTTGCAACAACTTTTAGAGGAAGGTAACGAAATTCGGGCTGCTGCTGGGTCTTTTCCTTTTTTTGACACTTCAGTTTTGTCTATACCTACCCAGCATTATTTACGCTCTTGTTCGGTTTCAGAATGGCAAGCACTGCTGTTAGCTATCGAAAATACCAGCAAACAAAAGTCAAAATTGTCACTTTCTCAACAGAATATTAGAAATTCTAAATCAGATCTCAGCACTTCCTATTCTCCATTAGCCACTCAAAAAACAGATTTTACTCAAGCATTAGCAGAACTAGAAGCTTACCGTTTCAAAACCTCAGAGCAAAACTTGTCCTCACTCATCGCTGAAATTTCCCAATCACGCCAAGCTTATGCTCAAGCCAGTGTCCAACTTATACAATTAGAGACTAACGACTCAGATACGGTATACAACGGCACTGTTCTTTTGGACTTGTCAGATGATGAATGGGCAAAAACACAAGCAGGGATTCGCCAAAGTGCAGAACGGATTCTCGCCCAAGGTATTCCATCTGGATTACTGCCAAGTATTTTACAAAACGCGGTCAGCTTACAAGTACAGACATTTGTACCCAAAAATGCCGAATCTTTGGCAACTAAACTGTTGTTGGCTGTTTTGAAAACGAATTTGAGAAAAGATGAAGAACAAACCAAACAACAAGCAAAACAAGCTGCTGATGAAGTAACACCCGTAATGATCAAAGTGCGCCAAGGTCAAGTGATTGTTGCTAAGGGAAAGAATATTACTGCATGGCACTTTGAGGTACTAGAGCATTATCAACTCATTCGTCGGCAAAATAACTGGCTGGGGTTAGCCAAGTTAGCAGGAGTGGTTACAGCCGCAATTGGCATTTTTGTCTGGGTAGAAAGGCAGATTAAGTACCAATTACGGCAACGCGATCGCCTGTTGGTCTTATTACTGACTTTGAGTACGCCTGGGGTATTAGCATTAGGCATCCCCTATACAACTTGGAGTGCTGTTGGTTTGTTGTTAGGGAGTTTCTATGGACCGACTTTAGGTGTGACAGTTGTGGGACTGCTGTTACTAATCGTATCCATGAACTCGGAAATCAGCATGATTGCGCTTTTGGCTGGTGCAGCTGGAGGAATATTAGGCAGTTGCATTGCTCAAAAATTGCGATCGCGTGAGGAACTGGCATTATTGGGTCTTGCCATAGCTTTAACTCAAGGCATTATTTACCTGATTGCTAAAGTTTTGATTGGTGCAGTATTTAGCGCAGGCTGGTATATTGTCCTGCAAGAGGCAGGGTTCTTTGCTTTATCTGGCTTAGTTTGGAGTATTGTTGCCCTGGGCTTGAGTCCTTATCTAGAAAAACTGTTTGATTTAGTCACGCCGATTCGGTTAGCCGAACTGGCCAATCCTAATCGCCCTTTATTAAAAAGACTTGCGACTGAAACGCCTGGAACCTTTCAACACACCTTATTTGTATCTACCCTTGCCGAAGCGGCTGCCAAACAATTAGGGTGTAATGTAGAACTAGTCAGGGCTGGAACCCTATATCACGATATTGGTAAAATGCACGATCCCCTTGCTTTTATTGAAAATCAAATGGGGGGGCCGAATAAACACGAAACAGAGATCAATGATCCTTGGAAGAGTGCAGCAATTATTAAAAAGCACGTCACTCAAGGATTAGTCATGGCGCGTAAACAACTCTTACCTACAGCGATTCAAGCTTTTATTCCTGAACATCAGGGAACAATGCTAATTGCCTATTTTCATCACCAAGCACAGCAAATGGCCCAAGCAGATCCTAGCCTTGTAGTAGATGAGGCTGAGTTTCGCTATGATGGCCCAATTCCCCAATCACGGGAGACCGGAATTGTGATGTTAGCAGATTCTTGTGAGGCGGCGCTGCGATCGCTCAAAGATGCTACTCCAGAACAAGCCTTAGCCATGCTGAATAATATTCTCCGTTCCAGATGGCAAGATGATCAAATGATCGACTCAGGACTGACACGAGCAGAAATGTCACAAATTGCCCAAATCTTTGTAGATGTTTGGCAGCAATTCCACCATAAACGCATCGCTTACCCCAAGTTAAAACCTAGTAATGAGAAACTAGCTCAAAGTTAAGCCTTGACATCCTAAGCGCCGTGAACGGTCGGGGATTCTGAAGTAATGAGTAAGAAGTAAGAAGTAATAAGTAATAAGTTGAAGAAAGAAATCAGTTTTTACTCATTACTCATTACTTTAAAGCCGTCCTAGAAGGACGTTCGCGTAGCGTCTCGTAGAGAGGCTTTAGACCCAATCCTTTGGTAAAGTTAGTTGATTGCGGAAAACTTCTTTCCAATGCCCAATGCCCCATGCCCCATGCCCCATTAATAAATTAATTTAACCGTAGTAATGACAATCTACCTGCTTGATGGTTTAAATTAAAACAGTGGTAAATTAGGAACTTCTGTTGTGGTGATCATACTTAAGCTGTCAGGTCGTTTACCTAGTAAGCTAAATCCTCACAATAGCCTCAGAACTAGCCTGGGAATGGCAATTGGTGGCATTGCCTTTTTGTTGTCAATATTTGCCAGTTTAATTGTTGGATACACCGCTAGCGAACAAGTCAAGGTTGATGTCGGGCGATCGCTGGCAGAACTAGCTTATCAAATGACTGACAAGTTAGATAGGGGAATGTTTGAGCGTTACCGCGATATTAAAATTATTAGCACACTGGATATTTTTAGAAGTCCTAGCTCCTCTGTATTCCAGCAGCGTACCCTTTTGGAAAAATTACAAAGTACTTACACTAACTATGCTTGGATCGGTTTGACTAATAATCGAGGTATCGTTATTGCCAGCACAGGAAAATTACTAGAAGGTAAAGATATCTCTCAACGGACTTGGTTCATCGAAGGGCAAAAATCTGCTTATGTGGGTGATGTACATGATGCGGTTAAACTTGCCAAATTGCTGCCCAACTCAACAGATGAACCTTTGCGTTTTGTAGATTTAGCAATACCTGTGAAGGATCTCCAAGGAAATGTACGCGGTGTACTAGGTACTCATCTTAGTTGGTCATGGTCTAGGGAAGTTCAGAAATCATTGTTAAATTCCCAAGAACGGCATAAAACGGAAATATTTAGGGCTTGCTGAAAAAGTCGTATTTAAGGCAGATCGAGAATCAATTAACAATGCTTGTAAGTGTAAACAATAAATTATTATATGACTCAAAAGGATTAATAT
>JBBSOP010000355.1:0-5737 GCA_038259655.1 Chroococcales cyanobacterium | reverse complement strand
TCAGAATCTTTAAGAGACCATTTAATCTTCAGTGTTTCCCTGCATTGGAATAGTTGGTACAATTACAGGCTGTGGTTTTTCTCTTTGTAATTGACTTTGAGCTTGATTACGAGCATCTATTGCTTGTTGATAATTAGGTTTATATTTTAGCGCTTTTTCATAAGAAGCGATCGCCTCTTTATATCGTTTTAAATTTGATAAAGCATTACCTCTGCTGTACCAACTTTCGTAATTATTCGGCTGATAACGAACTGCTTTATTATAAGAAGCGATCGCATCTTCGTATTTCTGTAAAATATATTGAGAATTTCCTAAGTTATACCAAACTTGATAATTTTTTGGTTCAATTGCTGCCGCTTTCTGGTAAGACTGTACAGCCTCATCATAACGCTGGGTTTGATGCAATGCCCAGCCTCGACTATACCAAGCTTGATAATTTTTAGGGTTGTCTTTTATGACTTGATTAAATGATTCTATTGCGTCTGGATAGCGGCGCAGAGTCATGAGAATATTTCCTCTAGATAACCAAGCTGGGTCATAATTAGAATTATACTGTACTACTTGGTCATAAGCTTTAAAAGCATCTTCGTAGCGGTTTAAATTTACTAAGGCATTGCCTTTGTTGTACCAAGCTTGCTCGTAGTCTGGTTTGATTTCAATTGCTTTGTCGTAAGCTGCGATCGCCTCCTCGTATTGCTTAAGATTTTGCAGCGCTAACCCTTTTTCATACCAAGCTTGATAATAATCTGACTTCAGTTTTATTGCTTGTTCATAAGATTTTATAGCATTATCATACTGTTTTAAATTACTAAAAACTTCACCTTTAGCATTCCAAACTTCTGGGGAATTATTTTGTAATTTTAAGGCTTTATCAAAAGAGGCGATCGCTTCTGAATATCGCTGTAAATTTTGCAGAACAAAACCCCGTCCACTCCAAGCTTCTACATAATTAGGCTGAATTTGAATTGCTTGATCGTAAGCTGTTAATGCCGCTTTGTATTGTTTTAATTTAGATAAAGTTTTACCTTGACCATTCCATCCTTGAGCATAATCTGGTCTAATTTCAACTGCCTGTTCATAAGCGGCTAATGCATCTTTATAACGTTGTAATTCAAAAAGAGTGTTGCCTTGTTTCGATAATTCTGTAGCGTTATTACTATTAATACTATTAACAACAAATATAGATGCTATGCCACTAACACCAATTAAAAATAAGGCTAGTAATAACTTGATGAATAATCCTTTTTTATGTTTATTGCCTTTTGTTTGCTGAATTGGTAAGGTAGGAGGACTAAAGGCTATAGTGCCAGATGTTGGCTGTGTTAACTCCTTAAGATCTTGCAAGGCCACAGTAGCTGAAGGATAACGTTGCCGGAAATCATAACGCACCATTTTATCTAGAAATTGAGCGAACTCTGATGATATTGTGGTTTTATTTTGCCAAATAATCTCATTAGTTTCGGGATCTTTATCTAGTTGTTCGGGAGGTATTCCCGTAAGTGCTTGAATCGCAATTATCCCCACAGCATAGATATCACTACTAAATTTTGGCGTACCATGTGCTTGTTCTCCAGGAATGTATCCAGGTGTGCCTATAGCAACAGTAGATTTAGTTTGACCATCAGGAGTAATTAACTGGGTAGTGATTTGTTTAACGGCTCCAAAGTCAATTAAAACCAACTTACCATCTTGCTGCCGTCTCAGTAAATTGTGCGGATTGACATCGCGGTGAATCACCTTTTGTTGGTGAACAAATTCTAAAATTTCTAAGATTTCTTGTAATAATAAAATCACTTGGTCTTGACTGAGGGTTTTTCCGGCTGCTAATTCTTTACTTAGGTCATGACCTTCGATAAGTTCTTGTACAAGATAAAATTCTGCGTTTTCCTCAAAATAAGCTAAAAGTTGCGGGATGCGATCGTGAGTACCTAACTTATACAGTACTTGCGCTTCCGTATCAAATAACCGCCTAGCTGTTTCTAAAGTTACCGTATCAGTCGCTTGAGGCTTGAGTTTCTTCACAACACACTGAGGTAAACCAGGCAAGTGAGTATCACAAGCAACAAAAGTTTCACCAAATCCTCCACCTCCCAAGTGGCTAATAATTTGGTATCTTCCAACAAGTGTGTTTCCTAGCATCTTGGTTGCCTAGTTGAACGCGTTGTGTCTGATTCCAATCTTGCCACAGGTTAGCGGTGAGTGTGGGGAGTGAGGAGGTGGAGAGCAGGGGAGGCAGGGGAAGCAAGAAGAATAACAACATTTCGACTACGCGGCAATCGAGCGTAGTCGAAACTCAGTGCATCACTGACAACTAACAACTGACAAATCCCAATGATTCCTATTAGCGATCGCATTCGTAATCGTAGTAAACCAATTATTAATTATTGGCTAATTGGCATTAATATTGCCATATTTTTATGGGAACTAAAACTAGAATTTAGCGGAGAATTAGGCTATTTTGTCAATAGTTGGGGAGTGATTCCAGCCCAGATGAGTGGGGCAATTACTAATGCGTTATTCTTGAATCCGGCAGCTTGGATAGTTGTAATTTGGCGTTCAATTTCACTAGTTTTAGGAATATTTCTGCATGGTAGTTTTAGTCAAATTTTAGGAAATTTGCTCTTTTTATGGGTTTTTGGCAAGACTGTAGAAAATCTTCTGGGACATGGACGCTATTTAATCTTTTATCTAGCTGCGGGGATTTTGACTGGTGTAGTACAAATTATTGCTGAACCAAGTTTGACAGTACCATTGATTGGTGCGAATGGCGCGATCGCAGCTATTTTAGGCGCTTATATTATGAAATTTCCTCAAGTTAAAATCGATACAATTTTACCTTTATTAATTGTGTATATCCCTATTGAAGTTCCAGCCTTTGTTTATTTATTTTGGTGGTTTATACAACAAGGATTTTACGGTGTTGGTAGTTTAAATATTCCCCCTTATGGCGTAAATTCATCTAGTATGTCCTACTTGTCGCAAATTATAGGATTATTTATAGGTGCGGCTTTTATGCAACTGAAGAGATGAAAAAACATGAATTTCAGATCCCCGACTTCTTTAAGAAGTCGGGGATCTTGTTGTTCACGAAAAGTTTAGACCTATGGCGTTGTGTCTGGAGACATCGCTATGATGAGAAATATCTGCCTTTAGGCTGAAACTGTTATGTACCTTGCGAGGGATTGAATTTCTTTAGAAAAAAATTCATACTCAATCAGATCTATGGGGTGCATACCATTCAAGTTGGTATTGTTTATTTATTGTGAGTTGTTTCCCAGATGCCAGACGTTGATCAAACTAACTGTGAACTTGATGAATTAGCAGCTCTACGACAGCGTATTACTGACCTAGAAAAATCAGAAATACAGTATCAACTAAGGCAAGCAGCACTGGAGCAACAATTAATAGAACTAAATGCAAAATTAGCAAATATAGAGAAAAAACCTCAGATTCAAACTACTGGGCGTGATATTGAGTGGCATCTTGAGCAAGGTACATGTCAGGATGTAGAAATTGCTCTAAGAGAAAGTGAGGAACGGCTAAGGCTAGCGCTAGATGCTGCACAGATGGGCTTTTGGGACTGGAATATTGTTACTAATAAATTGATCTGGTCAGAAATTCATCAACGACTATTTGGCTTGGTTCCAGGCAGTTTTGCTGGTAATTATCAGGCTTTTCTCAGCTGCATTCATCCTGAAGACAGCCAATCTGTCATGCAAGTTGTCACCCACACATTAGAAGAAAAGACAGAGTACACAGATGAATTTCGTGTTATTTGGCCAGATCAGAGTGTCCATTGGATTTTTGCTAAGGGAAAATTTCTCTATGATGAGCAAGGTCAAGCAGTACGGATGATTGGGGTTTGTATGGATATTACTAGCCACAAACACTCAGAAGATAGTAATCGCCAACTGACAACCCAAGTCAAAGAACAAGCAAATGTCTTAAATGCCATCCTTTCAACATCTGTAGATCACATTTTTATTTTTGATCGCATTGGTCGCTATCAGTATGTCAGTCATGGTGGAACTGCTGCGTTAGGTTGCAAACCTGAGGATATTATCGGTAAAACTGTCCAAGAGTTGGATTTACCCGCAGACATGATAGAAAAGGTGGATAATCAACGCCAAACTGTTATGGCGACTGGGCAACCAATTAGGGATGAGTGTGAATATGTTTTAGCAGATAAAGTACATTTCTATGAATATATTCTGACTCCTTTACAAAATTTTGGACAAATTGAGGGTGTAATCACTGTTTCACGAGATATTACAGAACATAAACGTGCTGAACAGTCCTTACGCGAAAGTGAAGCTCGATTTCGGCGCTTGTTTGAATCTAACCTTGTAGGTGTAGCTTTTTGGAATGTAAACGGCTTGATCACTGATGCCAATGACGCTTACTTACAAATGGTGGGCTATACTCGCGATGAGTTTACAGCCTTGGGTAAAATTAGTTGGCGAGAACTCACTCCTGTTGAGTATCAGCATTTAGACGATCGCGCCATCAAAGAAGCGCAAGCAATAGGAATTTCCCCAATTTACGAAAAAGAGTATGTCCACCGCAATGGTGAGCGAGTGTCAATTGCATTAGGGATAGCGTTGCTGGACGACTCTCAACAAAATGGAGTTGCTTGTATACTAGATATTACCGAACGCAAACGTACCGAAAAAGAACGCGATCGCTTGTTTCAAGCAGAACGTGCAGCCCGTCAAGAGGCAGAAACTGCTAACCGCATTAAAGATGAGTTTTTGGCGGTTCTCTCTCATGAACTGCGAACCCCACTCAATCCCATCATGGGTTGGTCAAAATTGTTACGCTCTCGCACATTTGATTCTGCAACTACTAATAACGCCCTAGAAACTATTGAACGTAATGCTAAATTACAAACTCAATTAATTGAAGATTTATTAGATGTATCCCGCATTCTGCAAGGGAAATTGAGCCTTAATGTCTGTCCGGTGGGCTTAACAATGGTAGTGGAAGGCGCACTAGAGACAGTGCGACTCGCAGCAGAAGCCAAATCAATTAAAATTCAGACGACACTTGATCCAACATTGGGACAAGTTATGGGCGATCCGAATCGCTTGCAACAAGTCGTGTGGAATTTGCTATCTAATGCGGTCAAATTTACATCACCTGGAGGACGAGTAGAAATTAAACTAGCTAAAGTTGATTTGCAAGCTCAAATTCAAGTCAGCGATACAGGTAAGGGAATTACGGCAGCATTTCTGCCTTACGTATTCGATTATTTTCGTCAGGCTGATGGTACAACTACTCGCAAATTTGGTGGGCTAGGATTAGGATTGGCGATCGTCCGTCAAGTTGTGGAACTACATGGGGGAACAGTGAAAGCCCAAAGCCCAGGAGAAGGATTAGGGGCTACTTTCACTGTGAGATTGCCACTTTTAGTTAGAAGTGAACAAATTAAAAATGAGGATAATAAACCCTTGCCTACACCTCATCCCCTGCTTTTAAAACACACTAAAATTCTGGTAGTAGACGATGAACCAGATATCAGAGACTTAGTAGCTTTTATTTTGCAAGAGTATGGTGTAGAAGTAACTACCGTCACATCAGCTAAAGAAGCGCTCGAATATCTATCGCAATCGATACCAGATATTTTAATCAGTGATATTGGAATGCCAGAAGTAGACGGTTATATGCTGATGCGTCAAGTCAGACAACGATCGCCCCAAGAGGGAGGAACTCTCCCAGCGATCGCCCTCACGGCTTA
>JBBSOP010000354.1:0-5737 GCA_038259655.1 Chroococcales cyanobacterium | reverse complement strand
AAGTTGGTGGGTAACTACAAAAAATCTAAGTTTCTCGCAGAACAAGAAGCTATACAAGCCGCTACTCAAGGTCAAGAAATAGTTATAGTCAATCCCAGTAGCCCCATTGGATCGTTAGATATTAAGCCTACCCCCACCGGCGATATTATTTTGCGGTTTTTGCGGCGACAAATGCCCGTATACTTAGATACTGGTTTAAATTTTATTGATGTGCGAGATGTGGCATGGGGACATTTACTAGCTTTGCAACGGGGTAAGTCAGGCGATCGCTATATTTTAGGTCATCAAAACCTCACCCTCAAACAATTACTAGATCAACTTGCCCAAATTACAGGTCTTGCAGCACCCCAACGAACTGTACCTGCTTGGTTGCCCCTAAGTGTGGCGTGGATTGATGAAAAAATTCTCGCACCACTGGGGAAAATCCCCTCAGTACCTTTAGATGGTGTACGGATGGCGAAACAACCGATGTATTATGATGCTTCAAAGGCAGTCCGAGAGTTGGGTTTACCCCAGTCTCCGTTGCAAGCAGCACTCAAGGATGCTGTAGATTGGTTTGTTACTCAAGGTTACGTGAATTAAAGGATGAAGTTAATCCTTTTTGACCAGGGTGTTTTTCTATACAAGACAGGAGCGATCAAAAAATGGCGATTAATCTACAACAAGCTATGGATATCGGGAAGTATCTCGTTACTCAGCGTTTATTAGGACGCAAACGCTTCCCCTTAGTCTTGATGCTAGAACCGCTTTTTAGATGTAATTTAGCTTGTACTGGTTGTGGTAAAATCCAGCATCCAAAAGAAATATTAAAGCAAAACCTCACCCCGGAACAGTGCTTTGCCGCAGTGGAAGAGTGCGGCGCGCCTGTTGTCTCAATTCCGGGCGGAGAACCATTACTACATCCCCAAATTGATCAGATTGTCCAGGGATTAGTTGAACGCAAGAAGTATGTTTACTTGTGTACTAATGGTTTGTTATTAGAAAAAAGCTTGGATAAGTTTCAACCTTCCCCTTATCTAACTTTTAGTGTGCATTTAGATGGAATGCGAGAGTGGCACGATAAATGTGTAGATCGCAAAGGTGTTTTTGATGTTGCCGTGGAGGCCATTCGCGCTGCTAAAGCAAGAGGCTTTCGAGTTACTACTAACACTACTATTTTTGAAGGTTGCGATCGCCAGGAAATGCAAGACTTTTTTGACTTTCTCGGAACATTAAATACCGATGGAATGATGATTTCTCCTGGCTACAGCTATGAATGGGCTCCAGATCAAGATCATTTTCTCCAACGCGAACAAACACGCGCCCTCTTCCGAGAAATTCTCTCGCCCTACAAAGCTGGTACAAAAAACTGGAACTTTAATCACAATCCCCTATTTCTAGATTTTCTCATCGGTGAAAAAGACTATGAATGTACACCTTGGGGTAGCCCTAGTTATAGTGTTCTCGGTTGGCAAAAACCTTGTTATCTATTAAATGAAGGTTATTACACCACCTTTAAAGAATTATTGGCGCAAACTGACTGGAGTCAATACGGCCGCGCTAGTGGTAATCCTAAGTGTGCCGATTGCATGGTTCACTGCGGCTACGAACCAACAGCAGCAATGGATGCAATGCAACCGCAAAATATGGCGCGTGCCATTAGTAGTGTGTTTGGTAAAAATTAGGAATTGAGAATTTCGTTTTTTTAGAAAATGATTTTTGAAAATCTTAAACAGTGGACTTATGCTTTTTAATTCTCAAGCTAATACAGTAGCTACTTGAGGCCAACGTCCTACTGCCTTACCAATCACAGCTAATTCTTGCATCAAATGGTCAAAACGCTCTGGTGTTAGAGATTGGGGGCCATCAGATAAAGCTTTTGTGGGGTTGGGGTGAACCTCAATCATTAAAGAATCAGTTCCCGCTGCGATCGCGGCCATTGCCATTGCAGGCACAAATTCAGACCAGCCTGTACCATGACTAGGGTCAACCATAATTGGCAGGTGAGTCAGCTTTCGCAATACTGGTACTACCGATAAATCCAAGGTATTACGCGTGTGCTGGCGGTCAAAGGTGCGAATGCCTCGCTCACATAAAATTACATTGGGATTTCCTGCTGCCAAAATATACTCAGCTGCCATCAACCAATCTTCAATTGTTGCTGCCATTCCCCGTTTCAACAGAACTGGTTTCGACTGCGCCCCCACTTTTTTCAGCAAGGAGAAGTTTTGCATATTCCTCGCTCCTACTTGAATGACATCAGCAATTTCGGCAATTTTATCTAATTCAGCAGCATCCATTACTTCTGTAATAATACCTAGCCCGCTAACTTCCCGTGCTTTTGCCAACAATTCCAAGGCACTCTCGCCATGTCCTTGGAAAGCATAAGGTGAAGTCCGGGGTTTGTATGCTCCACCACGCAAAAACTTTGCCCCTGCGGCTTTGACACGCTGCGCCGTTTCCACAATCATGGCTTCATTTTCAACTGAGCATGGGCCAGCAACCACTACTAAGGGCTGATGTTCCCCAAATACAACATTTCCATCGGGAGTATTAACTACGACCTCAGAAGCTTCACCATGACGGTACTGACGGCTAGCTCGTTTGTAGGGCAGTTCTACCCGTAATACTTGCTCAATCCAAGGGCTAACTTCTTGAATTTGTAATGGATCTAAATTTGCAGTTTCACCGACTAAACCAATTACTACTTTGTGTTGCCCAACAATTTTTTCTGGTGTTAGTCCCCAGTCCATTAATTCCTTGCTAATCCGGTTGATTTCCGCTTCCGGGGAACCAGTTTTCATAACTACGATCATAATTTAATTCCTTAATGAGGTTAAGATTAGATGTATTTTGTTTCTGTGATTAAATTTAAGGTAATTTGTTAAGCATAACAATCTATAATTATTTCAGTAATCGTGTTAATATTCCAAGCAATAGGTGTATTTCAATTAAATTCTGAAAAGCAGCCTATTAATTAAAACAACACTATTTGAAAAAAAGAACCGTAGGGCATACGGTCTTAAAAGCTCAGTTTAATATCTTCATAAAAGATTCTGAGAAATCCATCACTTGTCAAGGAAGTGTGGTTATGTGACCAATGTTGAAGTTATAAAATTCAACTTCAACATTTACTTTAATAATTTATCAACACCGCAGTTGTATATTAACTGAGCGCCGAATCATCATACGTTCTTTTGCCGAGTTTCGCGCCAAACCTCAACCATTCGTCCCCAGTTGGTGCTAAATTCACCTAAACCTAGAAGACTGCCGGCTCTTTCTTCATCCCAAGAGGCAGAGAGAACACCATAAGTTATCCCCAATACCCCTAGACCAAATAATCCCATATTCACCAGTAATACAGCGATGGGAGGTAGTTTGATGTCAGAGTAGATGGCAAGTAGATAGCTCACCACTAAGGAGGCAATACCCAGAACTGTGGGTACACCACAGAACCCGGCCACGCGCCGAATCATCCTCTGACTGACCACTTCAGGAATTGCCATCTCTTCTTTAGTATAAGATGGCTGCTTGGTAGCCTGTTTTTCAGAGGTTTCGGGCTGTGCTGGTGGTTTACTAGCAGCTTTTACGGGTTTTTGGCGCTTTTTTTTCGGTTCAAAGGGTAAGCGAGCTTCTGAAGGAGGAGTTTCGCTTACGCGTTCAGATTCTTCAGCAGACATAAGCGGTAGTTCCTATCCACGAATACCGAGACGAGCAATCAAAGCTTGATATTTTTCGCGGTTTTCTTGCTGGATATAAGCTAGAAGACGTTTGCGCTGACCAATGATTTTCAACAGTCCCCGGCGGGAAGAGTGGTCTTTTTTGTTTGCTTGCAGATGCAAGGTGAGGCGCTGAATGCGGTCAGTCAGCATTGCAATTTGGACATCAGCAGAGCCGGTGTCAGTCTCGTGGACTTGGTAGTTGGAAATTAATTCTTGTTTGCGCTGTTGCGTCAGAGCCATGATCGATTTAAGTGAGATTTTTTCTAAATGTATGCAGCAGTCTCCCATGATATCACAGCAGCTATTAGCGATCGCCATACTACGATCTCAATGCTGCTTTTACGGCGATCGTTCTTTTGCCAATTCCACCAATCCCTAAATGGAACGTGCGATCGCCATTCAAAAAATTAAGAAAATTATCAAGCAGTGACTACAATGGCGCTAAACTCTTATGACGAAGAAGCCCTTAGAGTCAATTTGATAGCCCCTGATGAAATTAGCCGATATCCTCAAGGACTCAAATTACAAGCTGTCGCAGTTTGCGATCGCTGAAATTGAGCAGTTAGAGCAGACAATTACCCTCAAGACCACCAAAAACGGTGAGGTTCCTTATACGATTTGTTTAGTGCGCCAAAAGGCGATTAAGCTCACGCCAGAGGAGTCAATTCGGCAACTATATTTACGGGTTTTGAGCGATCGCTTGCACTATCCCCTCGGTCGTATTCAGGTTGAGTATGGGGTGAACTTTGGGCGAGAGGTAAAACGGGCAGACATCGTGGTGATGGACAAAGATCGTCTTGGATGAACCAGCAACTTGAAGCTATTGGCATTAATTTATCAAAATTAACTTAATTGAATGGAGGCATAATGTCTGAGATTACCCTAAACCCGGAACAACTTAAGGAAATCTTGAAAAGTGCGATCATTGAATTGATTCGTGATAACCGTGAGGAAGTCTCGGAATTTTTGGCAGAAATTATTGAAGACATTGCAATGGAACACGCGATCGCAGAAGGTGAAACAACTGAACTGGTTAACCGCGACTCCATTTTTCAACTTTTGGAGCCGAAATCGTGAAAGTTGAGTTCAGAAAAAGCTTTGAAAAAGACCTTGGGAAGATTCAAGATGAAGACTTGCTCCTGAGAATTAAAACTGTCATAGAACAAGTGGAAACTGCTGCAAGTCTCTTGGAAATCAGCAACATCAAAAAACTTAAAGCAGATGGAAATTACTACCGTATCCGAGTTGGTGACTATCGAATTGGCTTTGCTGAAGACGAAAATATGATTACCTTTGTTCGTGTATTACATCGCAAAGAAATATATCGATATTTTCCATAGTGAATGAATAATACTGGAAATTTCTAAAACAGGAGTAGAACGGGCGATAGAATCTGATGAAGCGATCGCAAACACTTGGATAAACCAGCAACTTGAAGCTTTGGGTATAGAAATGCCATGACGATTAGTGCAATAGATCTGCCAATGGATCAGATTCGTGAGTTTTGTCACAAGTGGCAAGTTACCGAATTTGCCCTGTTTGGCTCTGTCTTACGCGATGACTTTCGCCCCGATAGCGATATTGATGTGTTGATCGCTTTTTCTCCAACTGCGAAACGGGGCTTAACCGAAACTCTGCAAATGCGCGATGAACTGCAAGCTATTTTCAACCGATCTGTAGATTTGATTGTAAAAACTGCGATCAAGCGTAGTGAAAACTGGCTTAGACGTAAAAATATTTTGGAATCCGCACAAGTCATCTATGCTGCGTGACCAAGAATCTCTGATCGACATCGCCAATGCCATCAGGCGCAGCTGACGCTATATGGTTGATCAGCCTTTTATTCAAGTTGAAGCCTTAGAGGTAAACCTATCATGATTTCTCAAACTGAGACAAAACACTACACCATTGATGAATATCTAGAACTCGAAATCGCGTCAGAAACACGCAGCGAATATTGCAATGGAGAAATTATTCCTATGACTGGTGGTACACCCAACCACAACGATATTGCTGGAAACTTGTATATTTTGCTT
>JBBSOP010000353.1:0-5744 GCA_038259655.1 Chroococcales cyanobacterium | reverse complement strand
TGTTTAGTTTTATGATGTCGGTAAAGTGGAAATTGTTTTTGATTTTGATACTAAGTGTCTTTGCCACCGCTGGTGCTGGCATTTATATCAACCAGCACCAACAATATACATCGGTTGCAGAAACTATTAATAGTCAACAGCAGCAAATTACAGCAGTACAACAGGCTCAGAATGTAACAGTATTCCCAGAGCGTGTCCACTATAAAAATATACCGTTAGAAAGTATCACTTCTGCTCTTCAAGGTAGCGATCCTAAGACTCTAGCCCTGAATGCCTTGGATAATGAAATAACAGCAAAAGTCAAGCCTAAAGTAGAGGTAGCTTATCCACAACAAAACCAGGTCTTAGTAACTATTACTCAAATCCAGCCAAATGCGGATGCAATTAAATATCGAGTTGAAATGACAACCTTGGGGCGATCGCTTTTAGTTAGCTCCCCTCCGATGTGGCAAATTATTTGGGTTGGCTCCCAAACACAATGTCAGACTGGAAGCCAACCCCACAAAAACTTAACTCAAAGCTGTCAATGAAAGTATGAAGTTTGAAGAAATTAAGTTTCAGTTATCCTTTATTTAAATATCGCCGCGAATTTCTTCGACAACACCATCCCGGAGAACGATTTCAACTTGCATTTTGCTAATCAAGTTATCACCTCGTTCGGTCTTAAAAAAGCCTTCCATTTGGAATTGATTGACTTCTTGATCCAACTCAAGAAACTGCACTTGTTGGAGATTTTGTAAAAGTTGATTTTTTTGCTCTAACAGTTCACTTTTCTTTTGATTGACTTGGAGTTGGATGTTGTCAATTTGTTGTAAGGTCTGGGGGCCCGGTGGTTGCAGACTTTGCTTTTGAATGGCGGCGATCGCTTTTTGTCCTTCAACGTCAAGCTGTTGGAGTTGTTGATCGCTTTGATTGATTTGCGCTTGCAATTGCTGCTGTACTTCCTCTTTCCAGAGGGGAGTCACAATGACTTTGACATTAACTACGCGCTTCAGAAGCAATTGAGGGTTGGAGACATCCATAAAAGTTTCACGTTCACTCTATAGTTTGCAGGCGGAATTATTAGGCAAATATTCCGTTAATAATATCGTGATAGTGTTCCGCGACAATGTGCCGCCGGATTTTCAGGGTTTGTGTCATCAAACCATTTTCGATGGAAAACGGCTCTAGAACTAATCTGAATGGCCCAATGCGGTCATCTGCTCGATAACCTGGACGGTTTTTCACGTCCCGATTCAATTCTTGCCGAAATAAATCCTGGATCATTTTACTCTCCAGGTCAATTTTTTGACTGGATGAGGAGCTAACATTGTCATCCTGTACACTTAAAGTGAGGTTTTGATCAACTGCCCATTTTTCTAGGGCTTCGATATTCGGCACAATTAAAGCACCGAGACTCCGTTGATCTTGACCGACAAGCATGATTTGGTCAACGAAGGGCGATCGCAAACAAGCATCTTCAATTGGCTGCGGTTCGATGTTCTCTCCATTGGTTAAGACAATCGTATCTTTGGCTCTGCCAGTCAATACTAAGTCATTCTGTGGTGTTACCCAACCCAAATCGCCGCTATCAAACCAACCGTCAGCATCAATGACTTTTGCCGTTGCTTCGGGGTTTTGATAATAACCTTGCATGATATGAAGGCCTCTGAGCAACACCAAACCTCGTTGACCAACTGGTAGAGGTTGACGAGTTTCAGGATCTATAATCTTAACTTCTGTACCGGGGATTGGTTGCCCGGATGAACCACGGAAATTGCGCCAAGGACGACGCGCATTAGCGACAGGAGAAGTTTCTGTTAAACCATAACCCTGTAAAAGTTCTACACCAGTAATTTCAAAAAAGTTATCGATGTGTCTCGGTAGCGCACCACCACCGCTAATCACATACTTCATTTGTCCTCCCGTTGCTTCCCGGACTTTGGCATAAACCAGGCGTTCTCCTAAAGCATGGATGGGGTACAAAGCCGATGCTGTGATTTTGGCTTTTAACTTTTGGGAGGCTGAAGAATCAAGATGATCTAAACTCAAGCCTTCAGCAATTCGCCGCGCTTTAATATATTTCTCGCTAGTCTCCAGTAAAAATTTTACTAAGCGTTGCTTGCTAGCTGGTTGTTCGCGGAATTGCTTTTGGACTCCTTCATAAATCGATTCCCACAAACGCGGTACAGCGATCATGTAGTTGGGTTTAAATTGTTGTAAATCTCGCTTGACAGAACGCAAGTTAGTATAGATTTGGGTGCAACCTTGAGAAAGCAAGAAATATTCACCACTGCGTTCATAGCTGTGCCATGTAGGTAGAATACTAAGAACAATATTTCCTGGTTGTGGTTGGATGACTGCCCCTAAAGCTTTTACCTGATGCATTAAATTGTGATGAGAAAGAATCACACCCTTGGGTTTACCTGTTGTACCAGATGTATAAATTAAAGTCGCTAGGGTATCAGGGCTGGGCTTGACTGGCACTAAAGTATGGTTGATACCAATTTCTATTAGCTGTGAAAAGTTCAGCACCTTAAGGGTTTCATCTTCTTGTAATGTTTCATCTGCAAGTGAGACTACTAATTTAATCGGTAAATCATGCAAGCGATCGCGCAGTTTCTCTAAGAGCTTTAAATCTTCAACTATGAGTACTGTGCTGCCACTATTAGCAACGATAAACAATAATTCTTCTTTTTCGGCTTGGGCGCTACGTACTGCATCTATTGCTCCAGCAGTCATGATACCTTGATCGGCAACAAACCACCTGGGACTATTATCAGCAATTAAAGAGACGCGATCGCCTGTTTGGACTCCTAATGCTTGCAAACCAGCAGCAAATTGTTGAATTTTCTCTGCTAACTGAGCATAAGTAATTACTACTTCTGGTTTAGCATGAGGATTACGGAGAGCAACAATATCACCAAATTGCTTTGCTGCCAATGGCCAAATATCTGGTAATAAATCTACGTTTGTATAATCTACCAGACGTTGTAATTGCTGGCTTTCTCGTTCTGTGATGTTAGATAAAAAATCAGATGTAGGTTGAGTTTTCGACATAAATCACCTCACTGTCATAAATTGTCTATTTTCCAGCTTATTGTGCGATCGCGCTACATTGTTTATCCTTAATATCTACATCCCATAGTGTGTAAGTAATTTCCTGAATTAAACGGTTGTATTGATAAAAGTTTATGTTAAAGTTAACTTATATAAAGTAAAAGCAATGGATGCCTTGTAATTAGTTGCTAGGCACAATGTTTGTAGCTAAAAATAGAGACCACCTATTTTTTTTAAGGGGGTGATTACCTATGGGTTCAATAGATGCTGTGCTGCTAACCTTAATTAATGTTGTTGCCTGTCTGGCGTTGCCTAAACTTATTTTTACAATTTTGGCGTTTAAGACCAAAACAGCTAAAACATCGCTAGAAGTTGCAAAACCCCGAACAGCCAGAATTGCAATTACCAGTTTCCCTTATTGTACGGCTTACACATTGACAGGTAGCCAGTTTTGTAGATTTAGTCCTCATTTTTGTTCCAAGTGTTCCCCAAATTAACGGGCTGTCTGAAGGTATAAATCTCTGCATAGTTCATACCAATTTGGAACTAATTCTTCAGACGTAATATTTACTAGTATTGTGTAAAAGCTATCAAGATGATTTAGATAATGTCTAAATTCATCTAAGTTGGTGCAGATGTTCACAGATAAATTCATCGTCTATTTGATATAGGTAATAGTAACTATCTATTGCCTATTATTTATTTATAGCTATATATTTTTACGTCTTAAGTTTGAGCTTTGAGATAATTAATCCCATAAAATATTTTTTGCATCTTTAGAGATAGAGATAAATCAATAGGTTCTATAGATTAACCATACATATTTATTTAATTTATATAGCTGAGAAGAAAATCAAATATTGTCTGTAAGTAATTAAGACTAATTGTGATCCAAACTAATAATATAGAAACCGCAAATTTTGACAAACTTTAAAAGGAGACATTTATCTATGAGTCTGACAGATAGTCTATTACTAACACTGCTAAATACTGTTATCTGTTTGGCATTGCCGAAACTGCTATCTATAATTATTGCTGCTAACACCGAAAGCAATACATCTTCTGAGTCTGCCTTAACATCGCAGTAGTCTATTTCCCAAATAGCTGGTTTGGTAAATGCAGCTGAACGATGGGTAGATAGTTCCCTTTCACAGAATCTCAGACTTTCTGGCACGAAATAGTTGCGATCGCCCCCTGCCTTTCGCTAGGATCTGTAAGCTCTAGGGTATAGGCCAAGCTACTGGGGAAATAGCTACAAATATTGTGAGCTATCTTGCCCCAACCCAACTTAATGAGATTTTACAGGAAAAACAGAAAACAATGGCGAAACGCATACAGTTAGTTTTAAATCAAGATATCATCAAGCTAGGAAAATCTGGCGATTTAGTGGATGTAGCTCCCGGCTACGCTCGTAATTATCTGATTCCTCAGAATTTGGCAACTCATGCCACTCCCAGTATACTCAAGCAAGTAGAACGCCGCCGTGAGCAAGAACGTCAACGGCAGTTAGAACTTAGACAACAAGCTTTAGAGCAAAAAGCAGCTTTGGAAAAAGTTGGTAGTTTAAAAATTGCGAAGCAAGTTGGTGAAAATGAAGCAATTTTTGGAACTATCACCACTCAAGACGTTGTAGATGCAATTCAAGCAGCTACCAGCCAAGAAATTGATCGGCGTGGTATTACCATTCCTGATATCAACCACCTTGGTACTTATAAAGCCGAAATTAAACTGCATTCTGATGTAGCGGCTCAAGTCGATATTGAAGTTGTAGCTAGCTAATTGCTTGTTGGTTGACTACCGCAGATAGAAACAGACAAAATAAGTATGTGCTGAACCGACGAAATCCGTCTTGAATGTGGGGCGGATTCGTAATTCGTAATTCATTTGCGCTGTGCTGTGCCGAGGTTAGTGCCTTTATGTACCTTAGAGACAGCAGGACAGTTAGACAAGTACCAACGCCAAGGTAAATCTACGCCTTTTGTCAAGCCGATACGGACGGTTTGTATTAAGCTTAAATACCCTTGTTCTAACTGTTGTTGGAACTGAAAATGTCTGGGTTCCAGCCATAGTGGTTGTCCTGGTTGAAGTAGCGTAGTGTTTAAGTTAACATCAATCATCAGTGCGCGGCAGAGCTTTCCTGGTCCCGCAGCAATTAGATGGGGTTTTAGTTGCTGTGGAGACTGAATCCAAGGAGGAATGCTTTCTAGCTGAAGCGCACGAATAAGAACAGCACTCGCTACTTGATCTTGGTCAGTCACAACATTTAGACAGTAATAAATACCGTATATTTGATATACATATACCCTGCCCGCAGGGCCAAACATGACTTGATTTCGCTTCGTGCGTCCGCGATAAGCGTGCATGGCAGGATCATCGGGCATATAAGCTTCAGTTTCAACAATCAGACCCCGTACAATTAGTCCATCTGGCATTTGGCGGACAAGGGTACAACCAATCAGCATGGGTGCAACTTCTATGGAAGGGCGACTAAGCCAGACAGCATCTATCGGTGAGGTCACGCTACCCCCTGTTAAAAAAAGTGAATGCCCTTATTTATCCTAAATTAAAACGAAGTAACTAATGCTGCGTTCAAACAGTGTATGGCTTGTTCCAGTAGTTCTTTCATTAGCAAGTTTTGGATTAGATGCTACAAAAGCAATCGCGCAAACTAATTATGAGTTTGAAGCTGTCTATAATCTAGAACT
>JBBSOP010000352.1:0-5755 GCA_038259655.1 Chroococcales cyanobacterium | reverse complement strand
TATCAGGAAGTTTTCACCGAAAAATATTTTGGCAGTAGTACAATTGTTGTCACTAGGAGTTCTCTTATGCTCAAGCCAGCAACTCCAAAACTATTTTTCTCACTGCTGCTACTGTACCAGTTAGTCGTGCAAAGTGCTGTAATGGTTTTAGAAGCAATAATGGAGGAGATACAGAAAACACACGTACAGATTCCCAACTTAAACAAATTCGTTCATCAGGTGGCTTAATGGGAGTAGGATTTGGAGGTAGCGTGTCTTGTGATTTCCTCAAAAACTATCGATTTGGATTCGGTAGAGATCGAATGAATGGAAAACAGCTTGCCATTGGGACAGATATAAATGTGCTTGTCAAAGCCCCTAAGCCTAGATTTGGCTCTAGTAGTGATTTAAGTGGCAGTTGTTCACAACTTAGAGTCGATTACTATGGCGCAGCCGCACTAACTATGGCTCAAACTGGTTCTAAGAGATGGGACTATAACACCGAGGGCTTTGCCCATTATGGAATTTTCCCAGACTTTTTGCAAGACTTGAAAAATATAGGTATGACTGCTGAGGAAAGAACTACCTTCTTCTCGACAGCAGAAGACTTTGCCCGAATGTGGAAAACCTCTGAGCAAGCATCATCTTACTTTCGATAAATCTAAGCTCGACTAGACTTAGTGCGATGGCGTGTAGCGATTACCCAGCCCGGATTTATTACAAGTGAGAAATCCGGGCTAAACATAGCGAAACATCCGGTGCTTTTGTTACTACAACATTAAGGAACGTTTGCTATTAGAAGTTGACTAAAATAATTGGTGAACAAGATTTAGTGATCAGAGCTTTAGGAAATGCGATCGCATCACCAAAATACAAATGCTATTACCTTAATCACCAGGAAGATTATTTGGATCTACACCTAAAGAACGTAAATACTGGGCTAACTGTTCAGCCCTTTGATGTTCTTGTTGTGCTTGTTCTGCATCTGTCAAATAGCGATTTCCTTGCTGATCATACCAACATAAAAACTCTTGTTGTATGCCGCCAATTACCGATTGGTGTCGCCCGATACCTAACCCCACCTCTGACATCAAATAAGGTTCACCTATTTGGAGTTGGTAGTTTCCATCTATCAACTTGTAGGCTTCAAAGGGTTGATGTTGGTCGCGTCGCCAAAACTCAGGGTTATAAATTATGTAATACAATACACCGAGTTTTCTGTATATATCTAGCTTCTCGTCGTATTCACCCCCTGGGGTTTGGGATACCATTTCTAATGTGAATATGGGAACTATGCCATTTTCTTCCCAAACCGCGTAACTTTTGCGCGATTTGCCGCCTTTTCTCCGTTCTACTCCTACACTCAAAAAAGCATCTGGCACTACAGGGACTCTCGGATTTACTCCTGTAGTGTGATACACTGCCATGTCTACTCCGAAGTACCAATCCATGCGATTTGCCCAAATAGAGTTAAGTAAGAAAAGTAAAATATTGGGCAAAAAGTTCTGGTCTTCGTTATCCACTGGTGTATCGTCTGAACAAGGGAGTTCGTCAGTAGTTGGTAACGCATTTTTGAGATCAGGTGAGAGCATAACCGTTGTCTCGCTGGCGTTTGATATTTTTATTATAAATTAGAGACAAAAAGTTAAACGTTTGGGTGTGGCTTTACCAAATTTAATCAAAAGCGCGATCGCAATGCTCACAGCCAAAATTAGTGCTGCACTCATCTGTTCCCTGATATATCTGTTTGTGTTTGTTCGCGGTTTGGTTTAATTACACGCTCTGTAGCTGACTTAATCACAATATACAAAATTGGTACTACAAACAAACTCAAGAAAGTAGCAATCAACATTCCACCAAATACTGTAGTTCCCAAAGATTGACGACTTCCCGCACCTGCACCTGTGGCGATCGCCAAAGGAAAAATCCCCAAAAGTGTAGAAAAAGCTGTCATCAAAATTGGTCGTAAACGTTCTTGAGAAGCTTCAATAGCTGCCTTAGTAATTGACATTCCTTGCTCTCGCAATTGGTTAGCAAACTCCACAATTAAAATTGCATTTTTACTAGCCAAACCAATCAACATCACCAAACCAATTTGACAGTAAACGTCATTAGGAAAACCCCGCAACGATTGAGCTATAAGTGCGCCAAAAATAGCTAAAGGCACTGCTAGCAGAATGATGAAAGGATCTATGTAATTTTCGTACTGAGCAGCTAATACTAAAAAGACAAAGACAATTCCTAAACCAAAAATCATTGGTGCTAAACCACCAGAATCGATTTCTTCTAATGCAGTTCCTGACCATTCATAACCAAACCCCGGTGGTAAAACTGCTTGAGCTACCTGTTCCATTGCTTGAATCGCATCTCCAGAACTAGAGCCAGGAGCCGCAGAACCATTGATTTCAATTGAGCGAAAGAGATTATAGTGATTAATTGTTTGCGCCCCCACCACAGAAGTAACTTTAACTAAGTTACTCAAAGAAATCATTTCATTTTTTTGGGAACGAACATATAGTTGACCAATGTCTTTGGGGTTAGAGCGAAACTGTTTATCCGCTTGCACATATACCCGATAATTACGCTGTTGAAGATTAAAATCATTGACATATTGCGAACCCAAAGCAGTTTGGAGAGTACTATAAATGTCATCTATCGAAACTTGCAATGCCTTGGCTTTATTGCGGTCTACTTCCACTAATAGTTGTGGTGTATCTGCGGCAAAAGTACTAAATACAGCTTGTAATCCTGGTGTTTGATTGGCGCGACCCAGCAATTGACCCATCGACTGTACTAAAGTATCTAAACCACTGTTACCTCTGCGGTCTTGCAGTTGAAAAACGAAGCCGCCAAAGTTACCTAAACCCTGAATAGGTGGTGGATTTACAGGAAAGACTCTCGCTTCGGGGATGGACAACAATTTACCTTGCAAACCCCCGATAATTCCCTGTGCTGATTGACCTGCTTTGGAACGTTCAGCCCAAGGTTTCAAAGTAGTAAAAATAATACCGCTGTTGGCAGTACTACCACTGAAGCCAAAGCCACCAACGGCGAAAGTTCCTAACACTTGAGGAACTTTGAGGATTTCTGTTTCTACCTGTTTCATCACATCACTGGTATATTGCAGCGAAACTCCTTGTGGCCCTTGAATAAGTGTGATGAAATAACCTTCATCTTCTTCTGGCAAAAAGGCTGTAGGTACTGTGGTATAGAGCCAAGCTGTCATTCCCAAGGAGACAATGAATAGCCCAATGATGATACTTTTAAAGCGTACTAAAAAGGTGAGCGATCGCTCGTACCCTTGTCTGATCCATTCTAGAAACCGGTTAATCTGATTAAAAATTTTTCCCAGCCAGCCAGAAGGTTTTGGTCTTTGGCGCAACAGCAGCGCACACAAAGAAGGTGTCAAAGTCAAAGCCAAAAAAGTTGAAATTGCAATCGAAAAGGCGATCGTCAGGGCAAATTGGCGATAAAGTGCGCCTGTAGTTCCTGGGAAAAAAGCTACTGGTACAAATACTGCCATTAATACTAGTGAAGTGGCAATCACCGCCCCAAACAATTCTGACATCGATTCACTCGCAGCACGGCGCGGATTCATGCCTTTATCTTGGATAAAGCGGCTGATTTGCTCAACTACAACGATCGCATCATCAACCACCATCCCAGATGCTAAAGTCAGACCAAACAACGTCAAACTATTAATGGAAAAATTAAAAAGTTTAGCGAAAACAAATGTCCCAATCAAAGACAGGGGAACAGTTAAGGCAGGAATTAGAGTAGTTCGCCAGTCTTGCAAGAAGATGAAAATGACAATTACAACCAACACCACCGCTGTAATTAAAGTCTTAATGACTTCTGTCATCGACTCTTCGACAAACGATGTTGTGTCAAAGGCTACTTGATATTTCATTCCTGGCGGAAAAGTAGGAGCTAATCGCGCCATTTCCGCTTTAACTCCCTTGCCCACATCCAAGGCGTTACTTCCAGGAATCTGATAAATGCCTAAACCTACAGCCTCATTACCGCGATATCGCAGAAATGTGTTGTAATCTTGTGCGCCTAGTTCGGCTCTGCCGACATCTTTAAGTTTAACTAAAGTGCCATCATCTTCAGTTTTGATCACAATATTTGCAAATTCTGCTGGTGTTGCTAAACGACTGGCAGCACGCACATCAATTTGATACCTTTGTCCTTTGGGGGCAGGTTCTTGTCCAATTCTCCCAGCCCCAACTTGCAAGTTTTGTTCGGATAAAGCGTTTGTGACATCCTCAGTCGTCAGTCCCCTACTAGCTAGGCGACCGGGATCTAACCACAGACGCATGGCATAGCGGCGTTCGCCAAAAATTCGTACATTACTTACACCTTTGACTCTTTTCAAAGCATCTGCTAAATAAAGGTCAGCATAGTTACTTAAAAATGTATTGTCGTACTCATTATTTTCAGCGAATAAACCAATTCCTAAGAGGATATTATTAGATTCTTTTGATACTCTAACTCCCGTACGTTGGACGTTTTGTGGTAGTTGCGGTTGAACAACAGAAACACGATTTTGCACATCTACAGCGGCAATATCTGGATTCCGTGATGAATCGAAGGTAGCAGTAATACTACTAGAGCCATCGTTACTGCTGCTAGAAGTGATATATCTTATCCCCTCAATACCGTTGATTTGCCTTTCTAAAATATTCGTTACCCCACTTTCTACGTCCTCAGCACTGGCTCCGCTGTAGTTAGCACTAACAGTGATTTGAGTAGGAGTAATTTCTGGGAAACGGGCGATCGCTAGGCTAGGAATACTGATTAATCCTAGTATAAGAATAATCAATGCCGCAACCGTAGCAAAGACTGGTCGCTTAATAAAGAAATCGACAAACATAGTTTTAGAAATGGGTAGATGAAAGTTGGGAATTAACTATTAGGGAGTGGGTGAGGGTTTCCCGTTATCCATTTCTTCAGATGCAGGCATGATGGGAGCGCCATTAGTGAGGTTGAGAATACCAGAAACAACAATTTTGTCACCAGCTTTTAGTCCTTCCAGAACTTGATAATTACTGCCCTCGATATCTCCCAACTTCACAGGTTTTTGTTGAGCTACTAATGGCGGCGCTTTCGGTTGAGGTTTTTCTGGTGCTTGGGCTACAAACACAAAAGTCTGCCCACCGAGACGAGATACTGCTGTTACTGGAATTAAAATACCTGGACGTTTCTCCCAAATAACTCTAGTTTGTACTAATTGGCGATTCAGCAATTCATCGCTGGAATTGCCAAATATAGCTTTAGCTAAAACTGTCTGGGAATTTGTATTCGCATTGGGCGAAATAAAACTCACCTTACCTGTGGCTGTGGGTTGGCCTTGAGCATCGAGAATTTGTACGGGTAATCCTAAACGCAATTGTTTGGCTTGATTGAGAGGAATGGATATATTCAGTTCTAAAGATCTGTTTTTGTTGAGTGTAGTCAGTTCATCTCCTTGGCTAACAAACTCTCCTATCTTCACCGGGATATCACCGACAGTACCAGTAAAAGGAGCCTCAACTTTTGTATATTGCAGTTGGACTTGGGCTGCTTTAACTTGGGCTGCTGCTTGAGTCACTTGAGAACGGGCTTGGGCAATCTCCTCTGGACGAGGGCCATTCTCTAATTGCCTTAAATTTTGTTTTTGTTGTTCCAAACCAGCAGTTAGCTCACTAATATCAGAGCCTCTGCTTTTGCGGAGTTGGTCTAAACGTCGCTGGGCGACAACTAGTGCAGATTCTGCACTGCGCTTTTCTTTGAG
>JBBSOP010000351.1:0-5806 GCA_038259655.1 Chroococcales cyanobacterium | reverse complement strand
TTTTAGTTGGAAGTCCCTAACTGGCTTCTAACCCAATTACGAAATGCTCTCACCAACTCTAGATAATCCATTGTTGGAGCTTGTTGTAAAAATCTGGCAATCTCTGGAATGGGTAAGTTCACAAAAAATTGACTGGTTTGAGATGTGATATAGCTGTCATTTTGCAATTGTTGAATGACCAGGGATTCTCCGTTATAAATCCAGACTTCTGCTACGCCCAAATCTGCATAAACTTGGAGACGATTATTGGAACTGCTTGTTACATCAATTTCTATGACTAAATCGGGTGCTGGGTCTTGTGTTAAGTCCAGTCGTTTTTTTCCCCGAACCAGGGTAATATTACGAATGTAGAAACATTCATCTGGTTCTGCGCCACTAAGTTCAGGACGTTTAAATGTAGTTGATCCCAAAGGTTCTATAGATATATTTAGTTCTTCTGCAATTGTCTCAACAAACCGCCCTGCAACTTTCTTAAATTTTTCATGTTCTGGAGAAGGAGTCATAATTTCTAGAGCGCCACGATTGTAAGTCAGGCGGAGATGGCGATCGCACAATTCTGCTAACAATGTTTCGTAGGTTTGCCAGCTAATCCCCGATAGGTGAATTATTTCATCCGGTGGTGTGAGGAGCGTTGCAGTCATGGGTTCAAGGGAAAATTTGACGGCTTTATAGATTATACGTACTCTCAATCATCGCGATCGCTTCAAATATCCTCTAAGGGTTAACGTTGATCCGCCCACGACATACTAACTGACCGGGGATCAAGCTGATTTCTTGCATATCAACATCTGAGCCAAGATCTAGATGATAATTATGCTCACCCTCTAAAAGTGCTACGTCGTTTTTTATGACTTGAATATGTGTTAATTGCAACTCCTGATTGCCAATTAACTTTAAATCAAATCTCACTTCTAAAGGTGTGTTTTCAGTGGTGGCTCCTAAAGTAGCACAAAGTATTATTTGATGATGATCAAGGACAATTCTTTGCCATATTGGCTGTGATTTTAGACAATATTCTGGTAATAGTTGAACTAGTACATCATTTAAAGCAGTTGATAATAGTTCAGATGCCAGGGAATTATTGAGGTCTTTTTCTTCTACGATCAGATCGCCGAATACTGGTACTATTTCTAGCAGCCGCAGCGGTTTTCCTTTAAGTATTGAGCCTATATTGATCTGAATATTTTCCGCTATTAGTTTAATTCGTGTAATATAGAGGCCTTGATAGACTGCATGACTGGCAAAAATAGATACCCAGGGAATGCAACCAGAGAGAATTTGGCGATCGCTAGCTTTAATCTCTACTTCTAATTGAGATACTTGGCTGACTTGCGCTCTTAACCATAGCTTTAATGCTGCTGTGAGTGCGTTTGTAATTAGCCGGATCTTCTGGGAACTTTTTGTAGGGAAATTGTCTTCTGGCATTTAACCACTCTTGTAATGGGTATTTGCTCAGCAACGGACTGAACTTAAAGTCAGCCTTAAATCTAACATTTATGGTTATCTATTACAAAATGCCAATATTATGATTATTATTTAAAGTTAGGAAAATCCTCAGTAATTTCCACATGGAGGAAAGGTTACAAAAGATTATCGCTAAATGGGGTATTGCCTCACGACGCGAAGCCGAAGAAATGATTCGGCGATCGCGTGTGCGCGTAAACGGGATATTAGCGCATTTAGGTCAAAAAGTTGACCCCCAAAGAGATACTATTACTGTTGATGGTAAGCCCGTGTCTGGTAGGCAACGTCCGCCTTTATTATACCTGTTACTGCATAAGCCGGCTGGAGTAGTTTCAACTTGCCATGACCCTCACCGACGAAAAACAGTATTAGATTTACTCCCTAAAGAATTACGTGAGGGTACAGGTATTCACCCAGTTGGCCGTTTAGATGTAGAGTCTACAGGAGCATTAATACTTACCAACGATGGAGACTTAACATTTGGGCTAACTCATCCACGTCATAGCATTGCGAAAACATATCAGGTTTTGGTCAAAGGACATCCTTCTAAAGCAGTACTAAAGATGTGGCGTGAAGGTGTGATATTAGATGGAAGAAAAACCCTGCCAGCCCAAGTAAACATAATTGAAAGTCTTGCTCTAAATAGCCGTTTAGAAATAATTTTAAAGGAGGGAAGAAATCGTCAGATTCGCCGTGTAGCCGAACAGTTAGGACATCCAGTCATCAAACTACATCGGACTGCCATAGGCCCAATTCAATTACAAATACCAAAAGCCACGGTAGCTGCTCTAAGAGTAAACTTGTTGCGTGAAGGTGACTATCGGTTTTTACAAGAGAATGAAATTCGCTTTTTGCAAAAGCAAATAAAGTATAAACCTATTAAAGATTCAGCTGAGGTCAGGGGAGTAGAAAAAATATGAAATGGTTAAAAAGAAAAGCTCATAACCAGCCAACACTTTCATTAGAACAACAACGAACTCAAAAGCTGGCAGAAATGGGTGCTAAACTTGGGGCATCGCGTCAAGAAAGGGGTTTCTCTCTAGAAGAAATGGTAGCATTGACCAAAATTCCCCGGCGGTTATTACAGGCGATCGAAGAAGGTGATTTAGGTAATTTACCAGAACCAATCTACACTCAAGGTTTGATTAGACAATTTGCCGATGTATTAGGTTTGAATGGAACGGAGTTTTCTAGCAATTTTCCTGTCGCTGCTCAACAGGTGAAGTTGCAAACTACTGGAAAAACTCACTCGATGAAACAATTCCGGCCGATTCATCTTTACTTACTTTATATATTTGTGATTGTATGCTCTGTCAGCAGCTTGTCTCACTTACTGAATAATGCTGTTCTCAAAGCGGATAATAGTCAAAGCGAACCACACCCAGAACTAACTCAACCACAAAAAGCAACAGTTCAACCTGTTAGTGATACCCTCACTAGTCTTAAAGACACTCGCTCATTACAGATTGGTGTCACATTAAAAGCCTCCTCCTGGATTCGCGTAGTAGCCGATGGTAAAACCGAATTTGAGGGCATTCTACCAGAGGGTACACATCGTGTCTGGAAAGCCCAAGAGCAACTGACGGTGAAAACAGATAATGCAGGTGGTGTGCTGATGAGTGTCAATCAGCAAGAAGCCAAGCGAATGGGAGAACCAGGTAAAGTTGAAGAAATTAAAATTGCGGCCCAGCCTGAGTCTTGAGAGGGAGGCAGGGAGCAGGGGGCAGGGAGCAGGGAGCAGGGAGCAGGGAGCAGGGGGCAGGGAGAAAGAGATAATTTTTCTTCATTCTTCATCCCCCTTGCACCCCGCACCCTGCCCCTCTACCTCAATTTCCTTCCGGGGCGCGTCCACAGAGTTTGGTGAGTATTTTTAGGCGATCGCCTAATTCTTGTGTCAATTCTTCTGACTGGTAGCGCCACTCCCAGTTACCCTCAGCAACGCTGGGAAAGTTCATTCGTGCTTCGTTTCCTAAACCTAAAATATCCTGCAAAGGAATAATTGCTTGATTGGCTATGGAACTTAAAGCCAACCTAATTAAATCCCAGTGAATACCTTCAGGACTAACGCAACCTAAATACAGCAATAAGTTTTGCTTTTCCCAATCACTAGCTGTATTGAACCAGCCAACAGTCGTGTCATTATCGTGAGTCCCGGTGTAAACTACCGCATTTCGTGGGTAGTTGAACGGTAAAAATGGATTACCGGGATCAGAACCGAAGGCAAACTGCAAAACTTTCATTCCCGGAAACTCATACTTATCTCGCAGCGCTTCAACCTCTGGCGTAATCACTCCCAAATCTTCCGCCAAAACCGGTAGCTTGCCTAATTTTTGTTTAATCGTATCAAACAACTCTTCCCCAGGCGCTTCAATCCATTTTCCATTCATGGCTGTTTCTTCACCTTGTTCTACAGCCCAAAAAGCCTCAAAACCTCGGAAGTGATCGATGCGAATAATATCGACATAATCTAGCATGGCTTCAAAGCGTTGTATCCACCATTTAAAATCTTGGTTTTGCAACTTTTCCCAGTTATAAACAGGGTTGCCCCACAATTGACCAGTGGCGCTAAAGTAATCTGGGGGAACTCCCGCCATCTGTGCGGCTGCTCCCGTCTCTTCATCTAAGCAAAAAATCTCAGGATTAGCCCACACGTCAGCACTGTCATGAGCTACGTAGATGGGAATATCACCAATGATTTCTATACCGCGCATATTGGCGTAGCTCTTAACATTTGACCACTGCCGGAAAAACTCATATTGGGTGAACTTGTAATAAAAAATTTCTTCCGTCAACTGTTGCTGTATTCGCTCTAATGCTTCTGGTTGGCGCTTAGCAAGTTCTGGCTCCCAGGTATCCCAACTGGAATTATTTTGAGAATCTTTCAGCGCCATAAATAAAGCGTAATTATCTAGCCAATAAGCTTTGCTTTCACAAAAGCCAGCAAATTCATTTTGCTGAATGGCAGATGCTTGAGTTTTAAAGTTGTTGCAAGCTTTTTTTAAAAGATCAATTTTAATAGTGGCAACTTGCTCAAAATCTACTTTCTCCCCTGGAAATCCTGGTAAATTAGCAAAGTCTGCTTCAGCTAGTAAACCCTGATCTATGAGTTGCTCTGGACTAATCAGCAACGGATTTCCTGCCATCGCGGAATAACACATATATGGAGAATTGCCGTACCCAGTTGGCCCTAAAGGTAAGACTTGCCAATATTGTTGATAACTCTGTTCGAGAAAATCAATAAATTTATAGGCTTCTAAACCTAAATCTCCAATGCCAAATCGACTAGGAAAAGAGGTAGGATGCAGCAAAACGCCGCTGGATCTGTTAAAAGGCATAAGTAACTATGATTGGAGGAAGCGATCCCATCGAATCTATCACGGAACAGTTATCAGTTGTATTGGTGCTAATAAATACTGTTAACTGTTAATTGTTAATTGTTAACTGTTAACTGACTATGACTCACCAAAATCCTGCACCGACGGTTGATATCATCATTGAATTAGTGGATCGACCACATCGACCAATAGTGTTAATTGAAAGACATAATTTACCGTTGGGTTGGGCAATTCCCGGTGGTTTTGTCGATTATGGGGAAGCTGTGGAAGTGGCAGCGCGACGGGAAGCTGAGGAAGAAATGGGTTTACAGGTGGAGTTAATTGAACAATTTTTGGTGTATTCTGATCCTAGTCGTGATCCCCGTCAGCATACAATCAGCATTGTGTTCTTGGCGACGGCAATGGGAGAACCAAAGGCTGGGGATGATGCTAAAAATGTAGGAATTTTTGAGTCTTGGCGTGTGCCTAGTAATTTGTGTTTTGACCACGATCGCATTTTGCAAGATTATTGGCGGTATCGGCATTATGGAATACGTCCACTGTTAGGTTAAAATGCTGTAGCCTTTCCTCAACTACAGATATTTACGCCGTTCTACTTATTTTATGAATCGTAAAGTAATTAATACTGATCAAGCACCTGCTCCTGTGGGGCCATATAATCAAGCGATCGCTGCTTCTGGTTTAATGGTATTTGTTGCTGGACAAATTGCTATTGATCCCCACATTGGCAATGTTGTTTATACAGATGATGTAGTCAAGCAAACTGAACAAGTAATGGCTAATATAGAAGCCATTCTGACGGAAGCAGGCGCAAGTTTTGAAAATGTAGTTAAAACTACTGTCTTTCTCGCTAATATGAATGACTTTGCAGCGGTAAATGCCGTTTATGCTAAATATTTTTCTGAAGATACAGCCCCTGCACGTGCTTGTGTTGAAGTTTCTCGTCTACCAAAAGATGTGTTAGTGGAGATTGACTGTATTGCAGTAGTTTAATTGCATTAGGTATG
>JBBSOP010000350.1:0-5844 GCA_038259655.1 Chroococcales cyanobacterium | reverse complement strand
ACTACATATTTTGGCTTTGTTATTATCAGCAAGTATCTCAAATCCCTATTTTATCGTATTGACTGGCTAGTTTTTGATGCTTTCATTTGCGTCCTATAAGCTAGACACAGCAAATCTTTGATAGTTTTCGGAGATGTCTATTGAATATAATTGCTCAAGTCTGCAACAGTATCTAGCCCATCTAAGATTAATAGGCAGCGACGTTGTTGCAGGTGATGTATAAGTTGTGCTGTGCCTTGGGAAATATCCTGTACAACGGTTTGATTAAAAATGTTTAACAGGCTGTCTAGTAGGGAAATTAGTGATGGAACAGTAGAAAATGAACGCCAAATTAAACAATCAAATTGTGACTGAATGCGGTCTGCTAAAGCTAATACTAGGGAAGTTTTGCCAATACCACCGATGCCTATAATAGTTATTAATTTACAGCGATCGCTTATTATCCATTGTTCTAACTGCTTCAATTGTTGATTGCGTCCATAAAAACTTTCGACATCAGGCGCTTGCTGCCAATCGACGTAAGATGTAGTGATGTCTGCGATATCCAAGTTCAAATTAGCCGCATCTGCGATCGCTTCCCAGTTACTAATGCCAACGGTTTGACAGATGGCGATGAAAATTTCTCGCTGAATGCGATCGCCCTGCCAAAATCGCCGTAAAGTAGCTCTAGATGTATGTGCATCTTGCCACCAACGCGCCGTGCTAGTTTTTGTCCAACCAAGACGTAGCCGCGCTTTGTCTATAATTGCCAGTCCTGCGGTTGATGCTGAGAGCGAGTTTGACATACACCTGTTAAGTAAGCAGACTCTTTCAATTCTGGCTTAATAGAAACGTTTGATTTCCCATAATTTTGTTCATGTTTCAGTTGGTGGATGCCAGCCAGCAGAAACCCAAGCCTGTCTCACTGTTACAGCATAAGGATTGTTCAGTTGCAACGCTAAAACAGTTGCACGACCACAAGCAGTTATACCAGTAATTTGAGTACCATCAGTTATCCAGGCGAAATGACGTGACCATTTTTGTTGACGAGGATTAAAGAGTTTTACTTTGCGATTTGTAACCGGATCTTTAGCATGAGTCTGGATGCCTTTGTAGGAATTACACAATCGACAGGCAAGCCATAGATTTTCTTCATCGTCAGTACCACTCGTTGCTTTGGGAATTATGTGTTCGATTTCCAGAATTCCCAAAATATACTTTTGGAGACTACAGCAGTAACCACACTGATTATTTGCTTGTGTCCGTATTCGCGCCCGGACTTCTTCTGTAATTTGGCTCACTGGCTTAAAGGCTCAATCAATCCACGTTTGACAGCTTCGCTCAGCGCAGTTGCTTTCCGCAAAAGTCCTTCTTGATAAATCTGCATTAGGTTTTGTAACTCTGGACGCTCATCTTCAGTAAGAGTACCTGCCTGTTGACGATCAAGCAGTTCACTTAATCGGGTATCCTGTTCGGGTTCCATTTGCAGTTCGGTTAGGGCTAGAACTTGTTCGTTGGAGAGAACTGAGACAGGCTCAAGGTTGTTAACTTCTGTACTGACGAGTGGAATTGATAGTTGAAGAGTATCTGCCAAAATGCTAGCAACATCACGATTTGCTAATCGTGCAAAGCGTTCGGCACGTTGGTAAATCTCGTCTGGTAAGGTAATAGTGATTTTGGTACTCATGGCTGTTATAGAGATTCTTCTTTATTGTCTCTTGCGATCGCTTCTGCTCTCAACAATAGAATATTCCTTCATCTAGCAGTTTAGTGATTTTGCTGCTGTTTACGTACTTAATACGATCGCAAAGTGTCTAAGAACGAGAGTCACCCTGCCAAAATCGCCGTAGCGAGTTTGACATACACCTATTAAGTGAGCAGATTGTTTTAATTTTGGCTTAACAAGAACGGCATTCATGTAAGTTGATAAAATATATATTCTTATTGTTACTTTTCAAAAGCCAATCTCGTCGCTGGATTCTAGCTGCTGTAATATCTGACTTACAGAGAACACAAGAATCGAAACACCTACAAATTTAGCATCACGAGTAACAATCGCATCCAAATCTTGAGCGATCGCACAAGCAATTTGTACAGCATCTTCAAAATCTGCAACAGTAGATGTTAAAGCAGCTTTCAGAATAGGGCGGTCAACTAGACAAATCTCCATAGCAGTCATTATCATTGAGACTGCTTGCCTTGCACGCTCAATGCTTTGGGTTTGCCTTCTAGCAATGTAAAATATATCAGTTAAAGTTGTTGCAGTGACATAACCAATAATTTGTCCAGATTCTATCGTTTGAAATAATCTTTGTGAATCTGCAAAGAATGGCTCTCGTTCTAATAGAAAATCCAAAATAATATTGGTGTCAACTAAAACTCTCATTACAGATATTTATCTACTAAATGCTGTTCTAACATGGCTTGAACTTCGCTATCTGTGGGAGAAGGCTTGTCTGTTTTGAGAAATCCACGCATTCTATTAATTACATTTTTTCGTTCTGCACGTAAATCTCCTTGAATAGAAAACTGCGTTTGCTCTAAATTATCGCTGTGTTCGCGCCGGAGCGATTCGATAATTAGAGCAACTAAAGCTAGGCGATCGCTTCCCGATAATTTATAAATCTGCTCTTTTAGTTCTTGCAAAGACATATATCTACTTTGACCAACGTTGATAATTGAATTTTAATGAAAATATCAAATGCGATCGCTTCTGCTCTCAACAATAGAATATTCCTTCATTAGCAGTTGAGTGATTTTGCTGCTGTTAATGTACTCAATGCGATCGCTCAATGTCTAAAAACGAGAGTCACCCTGCTAAAATCACCGTAAAGTACCTCTAGATGTATGTGCATTCTGCCACAAAACCAAATTGCCATGCTGGTTTTTGTCCAACCTAGATGTTGACGAGATTTGTCTACAATTACTAGCCCTGCTGTGAATGCTTTAAGCGAGTTTGATTAATGTCTATAGTTTAGATTCTGACTTATTAGATAAGTCGGCGATTTGAGAACGATTTTCAAACAATTCTAATAAACCAATTGTACCTACAAAAAAAGTATAAATTCCATATTGGATTGGTTGATAATTTTTTGCAGGTGCAAAATAAGCAGTAATTATTCCTTCAATAAAATGAGCCGACAATGCGAAGTGAGCAATTATCAAAACTGGGTTTAAGGCAATAGGGAGA
This sequence comes from Chroococcales cyanobacterium, assembly GCA_038259655.1. Lineage (GTDB taxonomy): Bacteria > Cyanobacteriota > Cyanobacteriia > Cyanobacteriales > Nostocaceae > Halotia. The sequence continues at coordinate 2,675 of JBBSOP010000350.1, read as the reverse complement.
TGATTGTTAGTTGTTAATGTTTGAATATACCATATTTCTAAGCATATTGCATTTGTGATAACCACTATGGATATTACTTTAATGAGGGAAAATAATTTTTCTTTAATATCTTTTAAAGTCATGTTATTTTCCAATTTTTGCCTTTAAATAAAAATATAAATTCCATGTTTAATTGACATTTGATTTTCGGCATATTTATAACAATATGCAATACACTATGATTATCTGAAAACTGTATCCATGTCGCTTCTCGTTCACCGTCTTTCCCAAAGACGAATTAAGTCAAGTTGCCACCAACACGATATGTCTTATGTAAAAGTGCTTGTACCATGCCTTCAAACTTTAATGGCTGCATACGGGCGGACGAGTATTTTAACATATACATAATTTATGAAACGAATATCAATTATACATACTTTGTTCTCAATTTATGATTGAACCAGTCACTGAACACTTAGTGAACACAAAACTGAGCATATCTGCCAAATAAACCCACCTACGCTAGAGATATAAAACAACAGCGTGAGTTTACAAATATGACTCAAACTCTAGAACGCCAACCTGGCGGTTTATACGTTCAAACTCCTAGCCAAGAACAAATCGCCTTCCCCCTTAAACACACCGAAGTACAAGCTAAGGTTGCTGGTAATATTTCGCGGGTGGAAGTAACTCAAAGTTTTGAAAATCCTTTTACTACAACTTTAGATGCCGTTTATATTTTCCCCTTGCCTGATGAAGCCGCTGTAGATGATATGCTGATTCGGATTGGCGATCGCACTATTCAAGGCAGTATCAAAAAACGCCAAGAAGCACAGCAAATATACGAACAAGCTAAGCAACAAGGACGCACCGCCGGACTCTTGGAACAAGAACGGGACAATATTTTCACTCAATCCCTGGCGAATATCAAACCCGGTGAGCAAATTGATGTGATTATTCGCTACACCGAAAGTCTTAAATTTGACGGTGGAAATTACGAGTTTGTCTTCCCAATGGTGGTTGGCCCCCGTTACATTCCAGGAATAACCATTGAGGAAGATACAGCAAGCTATGGCTCGGCTGATGCACCCATGATGCAAAATCAAGATACCGATTTAGTACCTGATGCTTCCCGGTTGAATGCACCTATCTTACCAATGGGTACTCGCTCCCGTCATGATATTAATGTGACGGTAGAAATTGATGCGGGAGTTGAGATTCAGGATATACAATCGCCTTCTCACCAAATCCAAATTACCCATGCAGGACAACGGGTACAGGTAAAACTTGTAGGTGCAGACACGATTCCTAACAAAGACTTGATTTTACGCTACCAAGTAGGAGGCGATCGCAATGGTAAACTCCACATTACAGGAATTGCTGCGGGTGGTACACGCTATCAGCATACTTTTGACCTCAACTTTGAGAACACAGGTAATCCAGCGATCGCCCAACTGTGGGGACGTTCCCGCATCAAAGATTTGATGAATCAGATGGTGAGTGGCGAAACCAAGCTAGGTGTAGAAGCAGTAACCGATACAGCCCTTACCTATCAACTGTTATCGCAGTATACAGCCTTCGTTGCTGTCAGTGATGATGTTCGAGTTGATTCAACTCAAGGTTCCGTTTCTGTGCAAGTACCTGTAGAAATGCCAGAAGGCATTAGCCATCAAGGTATCTTTGGCGGCGCTGTTTACGCTGCTCCTCCTGCGGGTGCAAGGGTGCGCCAGAGGAGATTAGCCCAACCCCCCCAAGCTTTGATGTCTCCCCCATCTCCGGCTCAAGCAATGCCGCCTTCAGAAGAAATAGAGTCGTTAAGCATACAACGAAAATCTCCCTATATTGGGGATGCTTATCCTCCAGCCTTTGATGTAGGTAGCGGATTATCAGATCTTGATCAGTACAATCTTGAATTGCTCAATCCTTCAGTGATTGAATCTGATCAAATAGATGCAGAGTTGGCGCGAATGTCTCCTATTCAGCGTTTACAGGTTGTGAGCGTGACAGGATTAGATCAACAGATGATTTATCTACTCACCCAATATCTGCAATCTATTCAATTACCTACAGGTTGCAGTGGTAATTTGGTCTTTGAATTTCAGATCAACAAAGGACGAGTCAGACAGGTAGTGCTTGATAAACAGGCTTCTGCTTGTCAACAACATACAGTAATTGAGATCATCAGGCGATCGCTCCTAACTTGGCGATCTCCGCAAACGCTCACTAGTACAGTTATCCTGACAATCCAGATTCAACCATAATAGCCACAAAACCAGTGAACAGTTATCAGTTAAGTAGAGCAGCATAAATAATTCAAGGTTCGTAGTGTTCGCGTAGCGTCTCTACGAACTAATCTCAATATTTTTTATACAGCGCTTCCCGCTATTATGCAATACAGTTTTTTTCCTTGCCCCTCTCCTAGTACTCTATCAATTTAGTTTTGAGGGTTTGTAGTAAGCACTTTAGGGCTTAGAAGAGAAGGACTTAAGTCCTTACTACGAACTTGCTCATCCATCAATTTACTAGCATAGCTTTCAGCTTTGATGTACCTCATAGCTGCCGGAAGTGCTGTATTACTTAACTTAGTTTGATTTACAGCACTTTGCGTAACGGTTTAGTACAGTAGTTGAGAAGATAAAAGTAAAAAATCAGATGAAACCCTACTCAGTAGATCTGCGTGAGAAAATTATTAGCGT
>JBBSOP010000349.1:0-5851 GCA_038259655.1 Chroococcales cyanobacterium | reverse complement strand
TCTCCATTCTCTTCCACTTTTAAAGCTTTTTGTAGTTTCTCTATTTGCTGGGAACTTAAATGATTTCTTGCTGGCATTCTTCCATTTATTGACTGAATTAAGTCTTTAATTATACCCTATTTAAATGCTTAACAGCTTATGATGTGTAAAACTTTCGTGAAGATACAAAGTACTTAAGTGACTTTTTAACGCAGAGAGAGTACTATATTAACGTTGTGTAAAGTAAAGTAATTCAATGTGTATTAGTGAGACAGTTTATTTACAAAATTAGCAGCAGCATCATGCTAATTTGCAATATCACATTACATATATCACAAGTTATTCGCATTTTTGATGTATGTAGAGTGATAAAACCCATTAGTTTTTGAGTCCATAATGTAGTGAGACTCTATAGCTACAGTATTGAGATTAACATGCAGATATTACTTATTTAGACAGTTTGATATCAACCTTTTTTAAGGCTATTAAACTACCTTATATATATAGAGTTTTTTGATTAGATAAGATATCAAAATCTCCGCTTCAGCCTGCATAGACGAAATTTTACAGGTTGGAAAACACTACATACATAAGATTACTTCAAACATGCAACTACACAGGGTACTACTGAATCTATGAGTAATCAAACTAAAACTATAGTAAATAGTCGATTAAACAAAGTTCCTCTAGATCTACGTGCATCTGCATTTGTTAGGGTCAAAAAGGGATTGTGGTGGCTACGATTAATAACTTTAGCTTTAGTAGATTCTACTCTTCTATCTTTAGTTTGGATCTTAGCTCAACATCATGCTTCCTTTGTAGATACTCGTTGGAATGTACCAAGCAGCTATATACCGATATTAGTTGCTATTCAAATAGCAGTATTGGCGCTTCAAGGAATTTATCAATCAGGTAAAAGCCGTTATAACTATTTTAGTATTGTTAAAACACTAACTTTTGCTCATGGTTTAATACTGCTTGTTTGTTTTCTCTATCAACCTATTTTGGATATTCCACGTTCTACATTTATATTGTCTTGGTTGATGAGTATATCTTTTATCTGTACTGGTAGATTAATTGTAAATTTTAACCTTGAATATTTTCGTCAGCAAAATTTGTTAGGTCGTAATTCAGTTTTTATTATTTGTGAGCCTGAAGATACTGAGCAATTAGTGAACTTAATCAAAAAGGAAAAACGTTATATTATTCGTGGAAGCGCAAATGCTAGATCACTAGATAGATATCGTCGTGAAGAAACTTTAGATACGCTTAATAAATTAAACATAACAGAAGTTTTTATTGCTTGGGATGCTATCCAGAATCGAATGTTTTTATGCTGGCTCTTTCAAGCATCTGGTATAAGTGTGCATATTCTACCAATGGAATTAAAGCCAATTCACAGACATGTAGGATTGCAAAAAATAGGAGGAATGACTTGTCTGAATTTTGATAGTCCAATAATTGCAGGTAAGGATTTTTGGATAAAACGGAGTTTTGATTTTTGTTTTACTGTTTTATTTCTCATGTTATCTTTTCCTATTTATATAGCGATCGCTCTAGCCATTAAACTAGACTCTCCAGGAGCAATATTTTACAAGCAAACCCGTATAGGTCTGCATGGCCAACCATTTAAAGTATGGAAATTTCGTACTATGGTGTCTAATGCAGATAAATTGCAAAAAGAATTAGAAGCTTTAAACGAGACAAAAGATGGCATAATTTTTAAAATTAAAGATGATCCTCGGATTACTCGTGTGGGCAAAATTCTTCGTCGTTATAGTTTAGATGAATTACCACAGTTATTTAATGTATTGTTGGGAGAAATGAGTCTTGTTGGGCCTCGTCCTTTACCTACTAGAGATGTAGATAAATTTTCTGAGCGCCATTTTATTCGGCATGAAGTTTTGCCTGGAGTTACAGGTCTTTGGCAGGTTTCAGGTCGTTCCAATATTATGGATTTTGAACAAGTCATCAACCTTGATATGAGCTACATTGAGAATTGGTCGCTGAGACTAGACTTTAAAATTTTGTTGAGAACAATTATGGTGGTTTTGAAAAAAGAAGGTGCTTATTAACAAATTAAATTTGCAAGCAAGTATAGTCTAGTAAAAATTAACTGCAATTTCAAAAAAGTAGAATAACAAAGTTGCAAAATATGAAAAATCCTGTAATAGTTATTGGACTAGATGCAGCAGATTCAATGTTGCTAGAAAAATGGATGAATGCTGGACATCTCCAAAACTTCAGCCAGCTTCGGGAACAGGGAGTATACGGTTCCCTCAAAACTAAAGTCAATTATTGCGGAGTTCCAGAAGAACTGACTTCAACCGAGGTATTGTGGCCAATATTTATCACGGGTGTACAAGCAAATAAAACTGGAAATTGGGATATGGTCAAGTACAATCCCAGCAGTTATGAAATTTCTTGCGAATTACATGATAGTGGCTATAACTACGAACAATACCCGCCCTTTTATGCATTAGGAGAAAAGTACAAAGTAGCGGTTTTTGACCAACCATACGCAAAACTTTCTGAGCGCGTCAATGGTATTCAAGTTTTAGGTTGGGGAGGAACTTACCCCTACACACCTAGTGCTTCTAACCCTCCAGAAGTATTTGCAGATATAACAAAGCAGTACGGACAAAATCCAATTTTATTCAATGATTATGGAGTGTGGTGGGATGAAGCTTATATTAACTGGGAAAAACCAGCACTGAAGCAGAGTATTGAGGGACATTCGGCCATCTGTCGTGATTTATTGCGCCGTGAATCTTGGGATTTATTCATCACGAATTTCAATGAGCCTCACACAGCAGGTCATGATCTTTATGCTTTCAGTGATCCTGAACATCCACTTTATCCTCATTTAAATAGTGGTAAAAATAACAGTGATCCGCTGCTAGAAACTTACAAAGATATTGACCGAGCCATTGGAGAAATTTTGTCTGAAGTACCAGAAAATGCTCATGTATTGTGTTTCTCACCACACGGCATGGGATTGAACTTCAGCGATATGTTAAGTCAGACCTTCCTACCAGAGATCCTCTATCGCTATAGTTTTCCCGGAAAAGTAGCGATCGCACCTGGAAAATTAGGCGAAACTCCGCCACCAATGATTACAAAACCTGTAAGAAACTCTTGGCCAGGTAACGTTTGGGTTACTTTAAATGAAGCAAACCCAATTAAAAAGTTGTTCAAAACCTGGACTCATAAAAAGTTTCTCCAGTCTAGTCAGCATGGTTTACGTTCTCCTTACTCAACAGAAGCTGAAGCAACAGCAATGGGCTGGATGCCTGTAATGTGGTTCCAACCCCTCTGGCCACAAATGAAAGCTTTTGCTCTCCCTGCTTTTGCTGACGGTCACATTCGCATTAACCTCAAAGGTAGAGAACGAGATGGAATCGTCACAGCAAATGAGTATGAAACAGTATGCAAGGAATTGTCACAAATTCTCTATCGCCTTGTAGATGCTCGCACAGGTAAGCCTCTTGTCAAAAAAGTTATCCGTACACGTCGATCGGCAAGCGAAAACGATCCACAGCTGCCAGATTCTGACTTGATCATCTTGTGGAACGAGCAAATGACAGATGTCGTAGACAGCCCCGACTTTGGCAGAATTGGTCCTGTTCCTTATTTCCGCGCTGGTTCTCACTGGGATCGAGGCTTTTTCATGGCCAAAGGCCCTGGTATTACTCCTGGAGCAGATATGTTACAAGGTGACATTATTGACTTACCACCAACCATTTTGAAATTAATGGGTGCGCCAATTCCTGAATATTTAGAAGGCAAACCCCTAATCGTCAACTCAGCGACTCCACTTGCTGCCGAGTGCTGAACGCTAATTTCAAATGTAGAACTAAAAACCAAATATGATGATGCAAACCAAGCAATTAGGTAATACAGGAATTGAAATAAGTATTCTGGGACTCGGTGGAATGCCAATGTCTTTAAGTAAGAGACCTACAGAGTCACAAGCAATTGAGACCATTCACCGCGCTCTGTCTGTTGGCATTACCCTGATTGATACAGCCGATGCCTACTGTCTAGATGAATCTGAGAAACATCACAACGAAAAATTAATTCACAAAGCCTTACAGCAGTATGACGGCGATACTAGCCGAGTCTTTACAGTCACTAAAGGTGGATTTACACGACCTAATGGTGAGTGGGTTGTTAACGGCAATCCAGATTATTTAAGGCAGTCCATCCAAGCTAGCTTTGAGGCGCTTGGTCAAGACAAGCCTATTGATTTATGGTTGTACCACTCCCCCGATCCCAAGTACTCGATTAAAGAATCTCTAGCTCCTGCAAAAGAAGCACTGGCAAAAGGAATTATTCGGTTTGTAGGCGTTTCTAATTTTTCTGTTAACCAAATCAAGCAAGCCCGTGAAGTAGTAGAGATTGTTGCAGTTGAAAACCAGTACAATCTCTGGCATCGTAACTCGGAATTTAATGGTGTACTAGAATACTGCGAACAAGAAAAACTAACTTTCTTAGCTTGGAGTCCCCTGGGTGGCTTTGCTGGCAAACGCCGTACTAGCGATTTAGATGGGATAGTAATTTTAAAAGAACTTGCCGCAGCTAAAGGGGTTTCCATATACTGCATTCTTTTAGCTTGGCTACAAGCAAAATCACCAGTTGTAGTACCCATTATTGGAGCTAGAAAGCCTTCCAGTATTGAAGACTCAGCAAGTTCAGTAGTAGTGCAATTATCAGATGAGGAAGTACGAGATATTGATGCTTCTGTTGCCACACTCGGCGTAGCTCGACGGGGAATCGGCTGGGTAAAACGCCAAGTGGAGAGCCTACTACTCTCTCGCTAACCCCTATATTAGGGTACTAAGTTACCCATTCAGACAAGTCAAGTCAATGGTGTTTTCTTCATCTTGAATTGTCATCAATTGTTTTGGCACAAAGTTAACTTTATCAAAGACACACGGCTAATTAATATGAATCCAGAAGTTTCTATTATTATTCCTGCCTATAATACGGAAAAATATATTGCTCAAGCGATAGAATCTGCTTTAGAACAAACTATTAAAAATATTGAGGTGATTGTCGTTGATGATGCCTCTACTGATTCCACACTAAAAGTGATTAAAAACTTCTCTGATCCACGGCTGAAGATTTTAGTGAATCAACCAAATCAGGGAGTTAGTCGCACACGTAATCGCGCTATTGAAGAAGCTAAGGGAAAATGGATTGCAGTCCTTGATTCCGACGACTGGTACGCACCAGAACGGATCGAAAAGTTTTTACAAGTAGCAGCAGCAGAAAGTGCAGATATCGTTATCGATGACCTATATTTTATCCAAGACGGTGAAAAATCTCCTTGGAGTACTTTACTCGGCGAAAGTGGAGAGCAGATTCACACCCTAAAGTCCATTGATGCAACTTATTTTGTCGAAACAGATATTTATAGAAAAAAAGGTTTACATCTAGGTATATCTAAGCCTTTGTTCAGACGAGACTTTTTGCTACAAAATAACATTCAGTATGACCGAAGATTTCAAGGAGTTGAAGATTTCCATCTTATGTTGCAATGTTTAATCAAAGATGCTTACTTAATTTTTATTCCCCAAGCCTATTATTTTTATCGTACTCGTCCTGGTTCCTTAGTTACACAAAGTAAACTAAAATTTATGAATCAGTTGAGTATGGCTACCAAAGACTTTTTGCATAAAGATGTTGTTAAAGATAATCCCCAATTAATCCAAGCTCTATCTAAAAACATGAAAGTACTTCAGCAAAACAGAGCTTATTACAGTGTTGTTGAACCACTCAAGCAGAAGAAATTGCTCAAAGCTTTATCTGAAACAGTACGTAATCCTTATTTCTTTATCCATTTGATTAGTCAAATTCAGCCAATCTT
>JBBSOP010000348.1:0-5852 GCA_038259655.1 Chroococcales cyanobacterium | reverse complement strand
TCTGGTGCGGTCATGCTACCAGGATTGGTAGAATCAGGCGCTGGAGTTTCTGGTGCGGTCATGCTACCAGGATTGGTAGAATCAGGCGCTGGAGTTAGGTTGCTAGGATTAGTAGAATCAGGCGCTGGAGTTAGGTTGCTAGGATTAGTAGAATCAGGCGCTGGAGTTAGGTTGCTAGGATTAGTAGAATCAGGTGCTACCGGGGTTTCTGGCGCAGTCATGCTGTCAGGAGTACTGCTATCAGAAGGTTGAGTTGCTGGTGCTGTAGTATCGCTAGGGGTGCTAGTAGGTGTAACTGCTGTACCACCTGGACAACGGGAATTCAAAGGAGACTTCTCACACAGAATTTTAAATCCTTCTGGTGATAGTTCAATTTCCGTTGGTGAACTCGTGGATGAGTCGTTGGCTTGGGCTAAGTAGGACTTACTAGATTGAGCAGCAGCAACATTAGCGGTGAATGCCAAAGTCAGAGCTGTACCAATCAAGGTCAGAGATTTTCTCTTCATTCTGAAATTAACCTCAACGGAAACGGAACATCCAGCCCATTAAACCAGACAATTGACTAGAGAAAATCTTCCTAAATGTAGATGTTTATCTTGTCCGCAAAATGTATCAACATGTAAAACAGTAAGCTTTAAATTATTTGTGTATTAATTGTTAGTTTGTAGAAACACAAAAGGAAAATTGTTACATCTTTTGATTCAAGAAACAATGGTAGCTAAATTCAACATTACAGAGTCAGCGTCAAAACATTTCTTTATGTAAAAAAAACAACAATATAAAACAACAATTACCCTTAAGAGATATTTTCTTGGTGTAAGATTGAATCGGCAATAATTTCGTACAGCTAATTTCTGATTGAGCTTATGAGTAAAATGATGGAAGACCTGTATTGAGACTGTCATTTGCCCGATTCTTCACTAAATTAACTTTATGATGTGATTAGCCAATGAGTTCCCCCCAACCCCCTCAAAAGCCTCAAACGTTACTTGGTCAACTGACTCAAGCAGTACATACAATTCAAGCTAGGGTTGACTTTTCCAAACTGGCGCTCAAGCCTAATGCCAAAGTACCGGAAATCTGGGTGCAGGATGCGGGGGCGGACAAGGCAGAAATATATCCGTTATTAGGCGATCGCTATATACTTGGCCGCAGTTCTAAATCCTGCGATATAGTCATTCGGAATCCAGTTGTCAGCCAAATTCACCTATCACTATCACGAGATTCGACTCAGCGCACCCCTGTTTTTGTCATCAAAGATGAAAACTCCACTAATGGGATTTATCGTGGTAAGCGACGGGTAACTTCTTTGGAACTGCGTCATGGCGATATTCTCACACTAGGGCCACCAGAACTCGCGGCTTCAGTGCGACTGCAATACGTCGATCCACCGCCTTGGTATCATAAAGCTGCAACTTTGACGGCTTATGGTGTTGGAGGTGCAAGCGCCCTTTTCGCATTGGTGATTGGCGTTGAATGGACGAAATTTCATGTCAGACCCCTACCTACGGCGACTCGCGCTCCCATAATCGTTTACGCCCGTGATGGTGCTACTCCTCTGCGTGAGCCTCGAACTACTTCTCACGTAGATATGAAGCGTTTGCAGGACTTTGGCCCTTATTTGCCAGCTGCTGTAGTTGCATCAGAAGATAGTCGGTACAATTGGCACGTTGGAGTTGATCCATTGGGAATTTTACGAGCTGTATTGATTAACAGTCGTAGTGGAGATGTACAGCAAGGAGCCAGTACTGTTACCCAGCAAGTAGCCCGCAGTTTGTTCCGTGACTATGTTGGTACTCAGGACTCCCTCGGTCGCAAATTGCGAGAAGCAATAGTTGCTCTGAAGTTAGAAACTTTTTACAGCAAAGATGACATTTTGCTGACTTACTTAAATCGGGTGTTTTTGGGTGGAGATACTTCTGGTTTTGAAGATGCTGCCCAATATTACTTTAGAAAGTCAGCTAAAGAATTAACCCTTGCTGAAGCAGCGACTTTAGTCGGAATTTTGCCTGCTCCCAATGCTTTCGATTTTTGTGGAGATGGTCCAAATAAACTAGAAGCCGCTGAATACCGCAACCGTGTGATTAAGCGGATGCTAGAAATGGGTAAAATTACGCCCGAACAGGCAAACCGAGCTAGGCGTTCAACTGTCCAAATTAGCCCCAAAGTTTGCGAACAACAGGCGAAAATCATTGCTCCTTATTTTTATAATTATGTGTTCCAAGAACTGGAATCAATTTTGGGTACAGGAGCCGCGAACGAAGGAAACTATATCATCGAAACCGATCTCAATCCAGCCATTCAAGCCCAAGCAGAAACATCGTTGCGTAATTCAGTCAGCAATGCTGGCTCAACTTTCAGGTTTTCTCAAGGAGCGGTCGTAACTCTGGATTCTAGAACTGGTAGTATTCTGGCTATGGTAGGCGGAACTGATTATAGAAAAAGCCAGTTTAATCGTGCTGTCCAAGCTCAAAGACAACCAGGTTCTACCTTCAAAATTTTTGCTTACACCGCTGCGATTCAGCAAGGTATCTCTCCATCCAAAAGTTACTCTTGCGCTCCTTTAACGTGGCAAGGCTTTACTTACAAACCTTGTCGTGCTGGTGCTGATGTCAGTTTAGATGTTGCCAATGGACTTGCCTTTTCAGAAAATCCCATTGCTCTACGAGTTGCCAGAGATATAGGACTAGATAAAGTAGTGGCGATGGCAAAACGTTTAGGAATCAAGTCAACCATAGAGCAGGTTCCTGGTTTGGTACTCGGTCAGAGTGTGGTTAATGTCTTAGAAATGACTGGTGCTTTTGGTGCTATTGCTAATCGTGGCGAGTGGAATCCTCCCCATGCAATTAATAGAATTTTAGACAGCAGTGACTGTAGCGATCGCAAAGATTTAAAAACCTGCCGTGTTGTCTATTCTTTCCAACAAAATCCCGATGCGAACAAACGAGTTTTATCAACTGGTGTCGCAGACGAGATGACTAGTTTAATGCGTGCAGTTATCACAAGAGGTACTGGACGTAGTGCTGCCATTGGATTAGGAGAAGCCGGTAAAACTGGAACAACTGATAAAAACGTGGACTTATGGTTTATTGGCTTTATTCCCAGCCGGCGACTCGTAACTGGTGTTTGGTTAGGAAATGACAATAACTCCCCTACCGCTGGCAGTAGCGCTCAAGCAGCTCAGTTGTGGGGCAATTATATGGGGAGAATTACAAGGTAAGTTATTAATTCGTAATTCGTAATTCGTAGTTAACAATTACGAATTACGAATTAGTAATTACGAATTATTACTGGTATCCCTGCCAAGGAGTAACTTCGAGTTTGCCGCTAGGCTTGAATGTCACTTGAAAGTGAGCTAGAGGCTCTTTATTGTTAGGAGCAGCTAGATTTGAGCCATAGAGGGCTTGGAACATCTTAGGTAAGGGTGTTTCTCGGAAATAATCAAAAGCGACTTGATTAAGGGGTTCATAGTCGGCGATCGTGCCATCTTTGTTGACTGCTACCCGATATTGCAAATCTTGCTTGAAGGTAGGAGTACCACCCCAACTTTGACGAAGCGAACTATAAAGTTTTTGGTTTAAACTTTTAACTGTCTTAGGCTCAGTGATTTTTGTACCGATCACTTCAGGAGTTCTAGCGTATCCTCGCCAAGGACTGACTTCTAACACACCTTGGTTAGTAAAAACTATTTTAAATTGAGCAATTGGCTCATTAGAAATTGCGGGACGCTTAGCAGGATTATAAAGTAGGTTAGGCAAAGGAGTTTGTTCTATCCCTTGGTTCGCCTCTTTATTCAACGCTTTATAACCAACGATCGCACCATCCGCAGCCACACCAACACGATAAACTAAATCTTGTTTCAATGCGGAGCGATTATTCCAAGCTGGATTAATTTGGTTGTAAACTTGGCGATTCAAAACTCTTAGCTGAGATGGATCAGTAATTTCTGTAACTGTATTTAAAAGCGCTTCTAAATCTCTAACTGCGGGTTGTGTACCGGGAGTGGGAGTTGCAACAGCGATGGGAGTTGGTGCAGGAGTTACTGTATCTGTGGATGCTGTTGTTGGAGGTGCTGAAGGACTGGTGCTAGGTGTTGCAGAGCTAGTTTGTTCTTCTGGTTTTGGCTGGGGTTGACGCATCTGTGGAGCTGGAATCAAACTAAAAGCGATCGCTGCAACTGCTAAACTCGAAACTCCAACACTTGCAGGTACTGCTTGCTTAAGTAAGGCTTGACTAGCGCCACCATAACGTCTAGTGACTGGTTGTAATTCTAGTGATAACTCTGGTAAAGTTTGGGAATCAGCGAAAAACTGATCTACAGCTTCTACTAGATCAAATAACTGCACCGTATTCAAATCTATTTGAATGGGCTGTTTATTAGAGTTGCCATTAGACTCAAAACCTTCTGAATTGCCCTCAGAATGCACAATTAACCGATGTCGGTTAACGCTAATTTTTTGCAACTCCACAAGCTCTGATTCTTCATTGTGAGCTTGAGGATTTGGTACATTACTCAAAAATTCTTGGGCATAGCCGCTAACTGCTCTGACCAAGCTTTCAAAAAATTCTCGTCCTCCAACCAAAGGCTGATTATAACTAGGGAAATAGCATTCTGCATTTACCAAAATTGACAGTTCAGGGCGCAATTCCTGAAACTGTGCAGATCTTGCCGCATCGCTTAAACCTTCTAAAAGCAGCGTACAGTTAGGCAAACTGTACTTTCGTTGGATATTCATTCTACTTCACCGTCAAAAAGACTAATCCAGAAACGCTGCATTCCAGCTGTACCAGTACAAAATAATAATTGTCCTAACAAATTTATAGCTAACTCATCTAATTTTTCATCAGAATTTAATGCCAAAAAACCAGAACGGCGGACATTCATCCTGCTTTTAAAATGGACTCGAAACCGTTCTAGATAATTAGATAGACGCAAATTTTGTTCTAGCGGTATCTGCTTTTCATTCATTTGTTGGCAAAGCATGAGCATTTGGCGAATTACAACTGTTAAGCGCCGTGCAATATAGCAAGCAATTACCACTAAAGCTTTTGCTTCCATAATGGTTAAAGGTCGGCGGATATGCGCTCGCCGCATAGGGTTAGAACTACGCATCCGCCATAAATTTACTCGATCTTTAATAATTCCTTTCAATTCCAACTCTTCGGCAAAAGCCAGAATCGCTTCAGAACTACCAAGCTCTAAAGCTTCAATCGCCAGTAAAATTAAATCAATTTGTAGCCTGGTTCTAGGTGGACATGTCTGTCCTGCGATCGCAGGATCTGGTAAAGTGTCCAAAATCATGGGCAATGACGGAGGATTTGGACTGTTGAACGGCGTGATGCTCGCGGAGACACTCATTTCTATAAAATACCTTGTGCGGTTCTAACAGACTAGGTAAAACTAGTAAAAACTAACTTTAGATAAGTAGCCAAAGAAGAACATGAGACTTACGACAGTATTACAACTACCTGATACATATAGCAGGGAATAGGCTTAAAAGTCTTTTGTTATCCGGGTTTTATGATCAGTTTATATCCTAAACTACCTAGCGATAGCTATACATTACTTACTTGTTCTACTTAAAGGTTTACATCTACTAAAATTCAGGTTTTTAAAGCATTAAGTTTACCCTCTGCGTTTGTTAATACAAATCCCTCTTTAGCTTGGTGTAGATTCTAAGTATCGTCAATGGATATTGCAACAGAAGCTTCAAACCCAAGCGTATGACATTATAGTGTACGATTTTTCAGGTATGCAGAATTTCGGACTCTATAAGAGGCAGGGGGCAGGGAGAGAAGTGCGGTTTTGAGGTCTCCCCCGCAGTCGCCACAACGCGGGTTCCCCGCGTTGT
>JBBSOP010000347.1:0-5853 GCA_038259655.1 Chroococcales cyanobacterium | reverse complement strand
TATCAGCAAGTATCTCAAATCCCTATTTTATCGTATTGACTGGCTAGTTTTTGATGCTTTCATTTGCGTCCTATAAGCTAGACACAGCAAATCTTTGATAGTTTTCGGAGATGTCTAAAGTACAAGGATTCACCAGCTGTACTGATGGACTACATTTCTGTAGAAAAAGTAAAGTATCGTTTTTAATATCTACATTAATATTTCACTTGTTTTCATTTTTATTTATCTAGCTTTTTTAATAGGCATATTCAGTTAATATTAAGCATGTTTTATTCTTTTACTTGCTTACCCTGACCTGCTAGAGATACTAAGTGTTGATTGCACCTTGTTCAATAGCTTTTAGCCCTTATCGCTCCCATGCTGACCCATCACCGCAAGCCCGTGTGCTTATCAGTTATTTCCACTGACCTGCCATTCTGGTCTGTTGTTGAAACTGCCGGGACACTGTATCAAAAAGATACTGACCGCTTCCATTTACTATTGACTGCACCACCTTTAATTACCTGCGAACTCACAAATTCTGTCAGTTCAGAAAATGCATTTCTCCCCAAAATGAGCGATGCTTACACTCCCAGTAGTCCCAGAGTTTTGTGGCTGGAGATTTCTCCTTACCGAGTAATTATGACTATGCAAGGTAACGGTCAAGTCAGTTACCGTCATTTCTGGGAACAAGGCGTTTATGGCATTAGCCGTTATTGGTTGCCAACTGAATCATTACAACCGAATAATCCCATCCGTTTACGCAATTTTACGAAAAATTTAACGCTTAACGGCGATCGCTTGCCAGAGCATTTGCGGGTGGAATACGAATTGTGGGCAGAAAAAGTCCAATTAGGAAGCTACATCCTCAATCTGGAAATTCAGCACTAAAATTATCAAATTTTTTCTTCCTCCCCTATGACAGTCTGTGATTGGATAGGGGAGGATATTTATTTAACCGAAATAACTAGGTTCATTCCCTGGTTTCCATTTAATATTGCAACCAACACTTGGTTTTTGTTCACTTTCTAAAGGTTTACTCGCTAATACTGCCTCAATCGCTGCCCGTAAATCTTCGCCAGTTACAGGTTTACCATTACTAGGACGACTATCATCTAATTGTCCGCGATAAACAAGTTTGCGTTCGCTATCAAAGAGAAAAAAGTCAGGAGTACAAGCTGCTGTGTAAGCCTTTGCTGTCTCTTGAGTTTCGTCGTAGCATAAAGGAAATTTAAATCCTAGTGCTGTTGACATTGCCTTTAAAGATTCTGGCGCATCATCTGGGTAATTTTTCGCATCATTGGTACTGATAGCTGCGATCGCTAAATCACTTGTAAAGTAATCTTGTCCTAACTGTGCCAATTCTTTTTGGACATGTTTCACAAATGGGCAATGCCGACAAATAAACATCACTAATAGTGCTTTTTTATCTGCAAAAGTGGAAAGTGAAATTGTCTTTCCAGATACTACTTCTGGTAGATGAAAATCTGGTGCTTTAGTGTATAAAGGCAACATTGTCGAAGCAGTTAAAGCCATAATTCACCCGATATCCTTAATCTTCAAAACGGCTTTTGCTATTAATCACTGCCAAAATAACATGAAATTCTCCATAAACTTGAGACGTGGAAAACTCCTATCCGCATAGTCTATGGAGAATTAAGTTACGAAAATAAAATTCAGTTTTTACAGGTTTATCAAAAGACTAAAGATACCGTGTCCTGTCGCTACTTCTAATGCGATCAAACAGACAAAGCCAATCATTGCTAAACGACCATTGAGCAGTTCTGCATAGTTCGTGAACCCCGTGCGGTCGCCTTGCTCGTCTACATATATCCTTGGCTCAATCGCAAAGTTGTTCAGCTTGCCTTGGTCGTCAACAATAGAAGCATTTGTACGCATAAGATTTTCCCAGTTGTTTTTCCTGTAACAGATTGTAACAAATTATATTAAATTTTGTAAAGTTTATGAATCAGGTTTATAACTGTCCAATGTGATTAGGACTTACGCAAAAACTCTCTGAAACTCTTATTCCTCTGTGTCCTTTGCGGTTTGATCTTCCGTTACCTGTGCGTGCGTAAGTTCTGGTGATGAAAAACAGCGTCTCGGTAAAACCAGATTAGTGATTTGAAAACACTTGCGTGCAAATAAAAAAAAAGTCGCTTGGAGGGAAACTCTGCAAGCAACTTTGAATATCACCTAAGTTATGAAATAGATTTGTATTATTCGGAGATTACGGTTTTCCGAACTTTGCGCCTGAGAACAACTAGACCACCGACAACCATTAAACCAACTAATCCAGAAGGCTCAGGTACAGATGCGGTTGTGTAAGTCTTATTCCAGGAGTAGATACCAGTGTGAGATGTATTGTCAGTAGTCTTGTTGCGATCGCCTGCGATCGCATTTGAATCTGTGGCTGCAAAGCTAAAGGCATAGTTAACCTCGTTATTAAAAGTGACTTTAGCAATTTCACTGATTTGGAATGGTTTCTTTTGCAAAAATGCTGCTTTTGCTAAACTATACACCATCAAATCTAATAACTGATTGCCTGTGGAGTTACGGCTAAAATTGGGCGAAAACCCTAGATAATTGGGGTTAGCGACAGTTTTATTATTGACAACAATCGTTTTGCGGGTATCTACATAGTTGCTGGTTACATCCAAGTGTCCAACTAAGTCAATTTTCAAATTACCAGTTTCTTGATTGTATGTCACATCTCCAATATTCGGATCGCCCGCGGAGTTGAAACCGTTAGTGCTGAGATAGGTGACTAAAGAAGAAAAATTAGAATTAAAATCGTTGAACAAACTGGAACCACCAGTAGTTGGGATGCTTGACATGATTCCACTGTAAGCATCACGGAAACCTGTCAGCCATCCTGTTGCCAATGTCCCATCAGCCCAGTCAGCCTTGGTGACACTCTCTATTTTGATAGTTTTATTGCCTAGATTGGCAGAAAATCCAACGTGGTCTGTGACTGTTTCACCTGATGTAAATAGTTCAACGTTGGTAGAACTATCATTATCGGTCAAAGCTGCGATCGCTTTATTGATATTGCCAGTATTGCTGTAATCGTTTAAAACGTGTCTTGGTACGCCACCAATGCCAGTGCTATCGTACACAGGAGAACCTGGAGCATAAGTCCAGGTATTGATATTGGGTTGATTAGCAGATATATTAGCAACACCGTTAGTAATGAATTGAATATTAGTAGGTCTGGTCAGGTTGACAGCGAAAGCTGGAACTGTGGCGATCGCGCTCATGCTTGCTGCGACTGAAGTACCAATCAACAGTTTTTTGATATATTTTGTCATTTTTACTACTTGCAAATAAACTAACTATTTCATTAGCTACTCTAATTTTTGTCTACTCCAATTGGGTAAAGTTAGAGTGAATTTATAGAAAGATTTAGTTCAATAAAAGCTCTGCAAATACTGACAGTATCTAGTAATTTTACGGGAAATAGCTATAAACTATAGAATAATTATTTTGTTACTAGTAATGCTATACGAAAGTTAAAAATTAAAAGACTGAAATTCATGATTTTTGCACCCTTGGGAACGGTAGTGTTTACCTGGTACTGTAATAGTAAGTGGGGCAAATCAATATTTAGTTAATTTGTTTAATATGGCAAAATTTTCGATGGCAATTTTTGTACTTTCAATGCCACTGCTTTTGCATATATATTTGTAAGAACAATTAATCTATCTTTTAGCGTCAAAGCTATGGATATGATTGAGAACAAGAAATTTGCAGCAGTTTAGACACTGTATCCATTAAAAGTGATTGCTAAAAAAATATTAAGCAGAGGCAAAATTTTTGGGCTGCGATTTTACCGTCAGATGCTTCGACCCAAGCGTTTAGCTTTTTTTCAAGCTTGCCTGATTGGTTTGGTTTCTGGGCTAGCAGCAGTTCTTTTGGGACAGGCAGTAGATTGGGCGGGAACATGGCGAGTATCTGTGTCTTACCATTGGCCTGCTTACTTAGTATTACCAGCTATTGGCTTAATAGGGGGAATCCTGTCTGGCTGGCTAGTAGAGCGCTTTGCACCTGAAGCATCAGGCAGCGGTATGTCTGAAGTCAAAGCAGTACTGGCTCGTGTGCCGATGCCGTTAAATCTGCGAATTGCTCTAGTTAAGCTGATTAGTGCTACCCTTGTGCTGGGTTCTGGAATGCCTTTAGGTCGGGAAGGGCCAACAGTGCAAATTGGGGCAGCTTTGGCAGCTAAACTGAGTAACTGGGTACCTACTTCACCAGAGCATCGTCGCCAACTCATTGCCGCCGGAGCAGGAGCCGGGTTGGCCGCCGCTTTTAATGCACCGATTGCCGGTGTTTTATTTGTATTAGAAGAATTACTCCAGGATGTTTCCGGCATCACTCTTGGTACTGCAATCTTAGCTTCTTTGATTGCTTCAGGACTCTCCCGGCTTTACGGTAGCCACAGCCTTGATGTTGACCTCAACTTAGTTGTTCATCACACAACCTTCTTTGCTCAAGAAATCCCTTTTTACTTAATTTTGGGATTGTTAGCTGGGCTACTAGGAATTTTATTTAATAAATGTATTTTGGCCAGTTTGGCATTTAACCGTCGCATATTACGCTTTAGTTTGCCTTGGCGAATCGGCATAGCAGGATTAACCACTGGTATAGTCATAGCCCTTTTGCCTCTGGAGTTTCGCAACAATGCCGGATTAAGAGAACTCCTGTTGACAGGACAGGCTGATTGGCTATTTGCAGCGATCGCATTGCTAGTTCAATTTACTCTAATTGTTGTCTGTTATGGCTCTGGCGCACCAGGGGGTTTATTAGTCCCAACCCTTGTCTTAGGAGCTGCCCTCGGCTATTTGGTGGGTTTTAGCGAGCATAGTTGGCTGGGAGTAGGCGTGGCGACAACCTATGCCCATGTAGGTATGGCCGCTTTTTTTAGTGCCGTTTCTAAAGTACCAATTACGGCAGTTGTCATTGTGTTTGAAATGACGACAGATTTTAATTTAGTGCTACCGCTGATGATTGTATCTGTGATTGCCTATTTAGTGGCAGAAAAGCTTGACCATAGATCACTCTACGATCTTTTATTAGAGTGGAAAGGCATTCACATCGAAAAAGAACCCAGTACAGAGGGACTTTTGGCGCAACTGAGTGCTGTAGATGTCATGCAACGGCGTGTGGAAACTTTATCTAGCCAAATGAGCATTGATGAAGCAATGCAGGCATTTTCCCATTCTCAACATCGCAACTTTCCAGTTTTAGATCATGGCACAATCGTTGGGATTATAACTCAGAAAGATTTAGTCAATCTTGCCTCACAACAATTAGGTCAAGATGCAACTATCAGTGAGATCATGACACCAGAGCCAGTAACAGTCAGCCCAACAGCTACATTAGCTTATGTACTGCATTTACTCAACCGTTATAACCTGAGTTGTTTACCTGTTACAGAAAATCGCAAATTAGTAGGAATTATTACACGCAGTGATATTATTCGCATAGAAGCAGAGCGACTCAGTGGTAATACAGAGCAGGTGGAATGGAAATCTGAACCTTCCTATATAATTTATCAAAATCGCGCTCCTGCTACAGGCAAAGGAAGATTGTTAGTACCACTATCGCATCCGCAGACAGCCCATACTTTATTAGAAATGGCAGCAGCGATCGCCAAAGCCAATAATTACGAAATAGAATGCCTACAAGTAATTATAGTTCCACGTAGTCGCATTCCAGCCGAAACACTAGTGCAAACCACCAAAAGTCATCGCCTTTTACAACAGGCTAAACAGTTGGGGGAAAATTTGCGGATTCCCATTCACACCCAAATTAGGGTTGCCCATGATGTGGCTGGGGCAGTTTTAGAGACTGTGAAAGAGCGACACATTGATT